>DASVEV010000029.1:0-4008 GCA_036380415.1 Nitrososphaeraceae archaeon | reverse complement strand
TATCACAAAACCCTTATTATTATTGTTAGAAGAAGAAGAGGAGTAGGAAGAATTATTTAGATTAACTATTCCACATTCTTCTCCAATTATCACTGGAGATATATTATTGGATTTAATTGTATTTAGCACTGCAGTTTCTGCTACGATATCAATCTTTCTAGAAATATCGCCTCCAGCGCCAAGACTTATTTTACTAGCGCCTTCACTTGTTCCTAATAAATCCTTAATTTCGCTATAAACATTCTTAGCTGATTCAGTTAAAATATCTAATATCATAAAAATATGTTATCGTAATGTTATAAAATGATATAGTTAAAAATATGATATACTAAAGTTAAAATCAATCAATCAATTAAATATGAAAAAATAATTACAATATGAAATTTAATTGTTGTTCGATTCTTTTGGAAAACTTTTTTTTGGTCGTCCTTTTATCAATTTATAGAGTGAGACTTTTATTCCAACATAAATACTATACAAAAGTTTTGATTCCATGTTATTATAATACAACATTTGCTTTTAAACGTTAAGTAAGAAATTGAAAATTTAAAATATGAAACTACAACTGCTAACTAGATAATAACCAAAAAAAGTAAGAAAATTTAAATTATTATATATTAACTGGAAAATTAAATGATGATTGTTCCAATTCTAAAATTGGAATGTAAATAGCCTGTGTATCATTACCTATTCCATTTACAAACTCGAATTTTCCAGTCAGCTGCTTTAATTCAATAAATTTTTTTGCAGGCTTTTCAGTTAAAATCATATAATGAATAACTGTATTGATTGCTCCTGTTTCTATAAATAATAATTCTTTATCCTTAAAATTGAGGTGATAAAGCATTGGCACCATTCCTATGGGTGACTGAGAAGCAAATAAAATCACCTTAAGCATGTCTTCCAGATTTTTATATTTTAGATATATAGTTGAATAAACTTCAGCTGATGACATCAAATATCATACCCTATTATAATAGTAACCTATAATACTCTTCCGTCTTTATCTATTAAAATAAGTATACAAAGAGAAATAATATTAGTAACAAAGAAAAAATATATGAGTTAATTTATAGTTCATTTATTGAAAAAATTTATAAAGTATTTATCTTTTTTACTTGCATTTTTCTTAATTATTAGTTTAATTCAATTTAATTTTGATTATAATTATTCTACTCTCCAAAAAACTGATTATCTAAAAAAACAAATAGAAATTTGCTGTACATGGGGAAATCAACTTGCAGATGGAATACTTACATATGAAATAAATAATGCAAAACCTGAAACAAAGGAATTAGTAATATCTGCAATAAGTTATTGGAAAGAAAACATACCAGGAATTGAATTTAGAGAGACAGATAGTAAACAACAAGCAGATATAAAAATTTCTTTTAGGAATGATAATGGAAAAGTTGCAGGACAGACCATGACTAATTTTGATTTAGATGGATTTATTTTTAATGTAAAGATATCGCTTGCTGAAAAGGCTTTTGGGAAACAATTGAACAAAAATGTGATTGAATATATAGCAAAACATGAGTTTGGTCATGCTCTTGGTCTAGGACATGCAAATTTTAATGAATCGCTTATGTCATCTTTGGTTTACCATTCATTTAACAAGATTTCAGACTGTGAAAGAGAAGCTGTTATGGAAGCAAACAAATGGAAATTAATAGACAATGACTCATCGCCGCAAATAAACAAAATTAAAAAATATTTTTGCTAATTCATTGTTTATATTATTTACTTCACATTTTAATTATTTTAACCATGTTTTTATTTCTAAATTGTTGTCATATACTATCTATGATAATTTACTATTATATGACCTAACTATATAATGTAAACATATATAAGAATAATAGACAGAATTGTTATTTTCTTATATTATAAAATAAGTTTATTTTATTTAATTTTATTTTCCAAATCTCGATCACTTGGAGTAATTAGTTCCATAACTTTAGAATAAAGAACCAAATATCTTCTTCCTTTGTCTGTTATCCTAAAAATTTGATCTTTATCAGAATATTCTATTAATTCACGTTCTAATAATATTGAAAGATAATCTTTTAACTGACTATAAGAAAGAAAAGCCTTATACATTATTTTTGTTTTAGCTGCTCCCTCTTTAGTAGCTTCCAGTATTAATGCTACTATATCAGTCCTGCTTCGATATTTCATTAACAGATTTTATAAATGGAATGTTTCATAAAAATTGATCGTAATGTATTTAAAATTATAAATATTTAATTGAAAACTAATTATGATTCCTTACTTTTTGAATCAATTTCTACTAATAATTGGATACCTTTTTTTGTGATAGAATAATTCTTTGCATTTTTTCTTATATAGGCTCTCATTCTTTCAATATGATAGTATATGGATCCCGTAGATAACGCTGTAGCGTTTTGTATGTCAGAAAAACCAGCAGATCCATTTCTTTCAGCTATAGCTCGTAATATTTTAATTCTGGTTCTTCGAGCGCGGAGTTGAGTTTCTCCTATCAATATTGATATTGCTGAAATAAATTATTTATTTTTTACTGAATTAAATAAAGATTTATAATAAAAAGTAAAAGATATAAAAAATGTTATACTAAAATTTGATAATTTCATATTTATTCTTACTAGATATATTTTTTTATATCTTCGTAAAGCTTATAGAGATATGGATCAATAACCATAACTGCGATGTCACATGGGGTCGTAGCGAAGCCTGGCATCGCAACGGGCTCCAGATCAAAAAAAAGGGCTGGTATATCTTGAAGATACCCGTAGGTCAAGGGTTCAATTGATAATGATTAAATCACTATCAGAACAACTCCCTTCGGCCCCATCTATATATATAATTACATAAAATAAATTATGAAAAATAGAGTTTTAAATTAATAGATATATAAAAAATATGTACTACCTCCCTCACCCTCTATAAAGTTACTGCATATATTAATATGAGAAAATCATTTGCATAGATATGGAAAGTGAATCAAAATCAAATGCTAATGTTGCAATAATTGATATAGATATTCAAGATATTGAAGGTATAGGTCCTACTACTGCAAAAAAATTGAAAGATGCTGGTATTATTTCTGTAATGGATTTAGCTGTAGCCAGTTCAGAAGAACTATCTGAAAGTATTAATGCTACAAAAGAAACAGCGGCTTCATTTATACTTTCAGCTCAAAAACTATTAAGAGAAACAAATGTCTTAGATAAAGAATTTGTTACTGCAGAGGATGCGTTACAAAAAAGAAGATCAATGCTTAGATGTTCCACGGGTTCTTATGCATTAGATGATCTTTTACTTGGAGGCATAGAAACACAGGCTATGACAGAGTTCTATGGTGAATTCGGATCAGGTAAATCTCAAGTTTGTCATACTTTATGTGTAACAGCAAAACAACCAGTTGAGGCAGGTGGATTAAATAGCTCTGTTATATATATCGATACAGAAGGTACATTTAGACCAGAACGAGTTGAACAAATAGCAAGATCAAGAGGATTTGAGCCTACAGAAATTCTTAAAAATATAGCAGTTTGTAAAGTTTATAACAGCTCTCACCTTGAATTAATAGTTAAAGATTTAGGAAAATATATTGACGATTTTAAAGCAAAATTAGTAGTAATTGATAGCATCATATCTCTTCATAGAGCTGAATTTTCTGGAAGAGGAACTTTAGCGGATAGACAACAACGATTAAACGGCATGTTACATAAATTAATAAGATTAGCAGAGATATACAACATAGCAATAGTCATAACAAATCAAGTGCAGTCATCCCCTGATACGTTCTTTGGCGATCCCACAAAAGCTACAGGAGGTAATGTTTTAGGTCATGCTTCTACATATAGAATCTATCTTAGAAAATCTGGAGAAAATAGAATAGCAAAAATGATGGATTCACCCTATCATCCTTATTCAGATACAAGGTTTACAGTTACTGAAAAAGGAGCAGACGATATAGAAGAGCAAACACCAAAGAAGGGAAGTAAAAGATCAACAGCAGCA
>DASVEV010000028.1:0-2766 GCA_036380415.1 Nitrososphaeraceae archaeon | reverse complement strand
ACTATATCGTCACCACTTCCCCCTTTAATTTTATCGTTGTTTTCAGTTCCCTCTATATTTACGTGAACTATAGGTTTTGTTAGTCCACCAGCTGGTGAATCATTATTAACGCTGCCTGATCCTTTTTGCTGTTGCTTTTGCAGTTTTTCTTCTTGAGCACTCGAGGGTGTAATTACACTAGGAAAAATGGATATTATAATTAGCACCAAAAGTAATAACATTTTTGAATTCATATCTTCTATTCCTCTATTCAGTAACAAATAACAAGCTGAATTAAAAAGTATTTTTAATCATTTTTTCTCTGCAAGTTCTATAATAACACTATTGTAGAACATATTGTTACTTTGTTAGCTACTTTACTACTAGTACTATGATTAAGAATAATGCTAATAATTTACTTGTTAAGATATAATGGATAGTAAAGATTGTGTTAAATGCTCAGAAACATTCATAACAATTTTATGAAAATAATTTTAGACATTAAGTAAAAAATATTTTATTGCAAAGGTTATTAAAAAAAGATTTTTTACTAGCAATATATTGTATTGTTTTAAATTCTATTTCATCTATATTTTTCCTTGAAGAAATGATATACTCAATAGTATTTGGATTATCCAATCTAAATTTTCAATTCCATTAATAGAATATGAATCGTAGTATTTGGTAAACTCAAGTTTATTATACTAACCTAAAATAAATTTATAATTTTTACTTGGATGATGGAGGGATTATTTCATTTATTTGTATATCATATATATCAAATTTAAAATCATTAGATTTGATTATAATTAGAGGGGAGCCCCATGTAATTGCTTGACCATTTGTTCTAGCACCGCATACTTTCATATTATCACCCCAATCCCCATTATCTATTTTCTCATGTATTTTTTTATATGGTCCCTTGCCCGCATTATTCAAATCTACCCAGGTTTCCATTTTAACGGATGTATCGTTAATATTGTATACTATTCCTTTGAAACCAATTATCTTATTGTATATCTCTCCTAACTGTATATTTGGATTATATCTTTCTCTTTCATAGTCAACATGAAATTCTTCTTTTTTCATTCTTACATTTCCATCGTTAGAGAGATTGTTGTGGTAACTTGAACCACCACAATAAAAAGGTGGGTCTTCTTTTGATGTTTCCCCATACATCACACTATGTGATATAGATCTGGTAACTAAAGAGAGATCATGCTGATTGCCTTTAGAACGTGATGAATCAATCAATTTAAAAATTAATGAAATTTCCACATTTCTCCAATCAGTTGGTTTATACCAATAACCTATCTCTTTTAATTCTGAATAATTCCAACTTTGGACAATACTGTTGGAGAGGTTTTCCTGCAATATTTGCTTATTGGATAATACGCCTGCATCTTTCGTAAAGATATCTATTCTGGGTTTTCCTCCATCAATCCTCCAGCTTCCATCGTTATTTTTCTTTGTAAAGATATTCGTATCTTTTTCCTCATCTAACTGTGTTTTAGCGTTTGGATTTGTACTATTAAATTTATAGGTTGATCCATTTGCAGCCTTTTGATATATTTGAGGTATTTTTATATTTATATAAGTATACTGTAAAGAATTTTTTCTATCTGCAAAAAAACTTGTTTCTTTTTCTTCTTCTATTTGCTTCTGATCGTCGTCGTCTCCCCCTTTTTTATCTTTTTCGGCGTAGATAAATAATGTAGATAATTGTTTATTCGGGTCATAGTAACTTATAGTTATTATAATTACAATTAAGATACAAGAAAGTAATGTAGTACCTCTAGTGTTATTTACCTGCATTTCTACAAATACCCAATTTATCACTATATATATAATAACTATTTATAAAGATTATAATACAAGTCTGAAGTTTAGTAATATAACAAGAGTCACAAGCCAGATTAGTTCTAATGGTATGTTATTATACCAAAAATGGAATGGTTAACTCAAATTTTTTTTGAAATCATATTGTTCTTATGATCCCAGGAAAAAAATTATTTATACATTTGGTTACAAATCTAGAATCATATACTTCATTGAAAAAGCATTCGCCTAGACTCTTCTTGCTATCGTCATTATTATTTTTTATACTTAATTATGGTTATCTTGTGGTCAAATACAGATAGGTATTTCTAAATGTAAAAATTGAGAATAATGGAACAACCTTGGTTGGAGTATTTTAGACTAACGATGGAAAGATATTAGACCATTTTAAACTAAATAATAGATGATTAGACACTAGAGATGCATTATCAAATAAGGTATTTTATGTACAAAAATACTCTATATTTAATTTACATATGCTTTAGGATTCTTTATTTGGTATTATAGATCATGGATTGAATTTATTAATTATAAGGTGTGCTTTATAATTTTAGGTACGTAAATCATTATAATATGTTATTATGGATATTTTTTTTATTCAATACTCATTTATTTTTTTTAAAAAATTTGTCAAGTTGTTTACCTGAAAAATCAGCCTAGAGAACATATTATACATCAACCTCCATGAACCTGGTTTGTTAGATTCACTGCATTATCTGTGTTCCAACTTTAATCTATGGTAATTTGATAGAATAAGCATTTAATTTTCTGATTATTTGAAGACTAAATATGTATGTATTTTAAAAATTCAATGTCTTTTTTCTTCTTCTTCTTCTCTTCACTTTAAGCATTTGTTTATAACAATGATTTATACCTGGTCAAGAAATGATACTATATTATCATTATTATTATTATTAACCAACTCCACTTGGGGGTTTATGTTCAATG
>DASVEV010000027.1:0-9854 GCA_036380415.1 Nitrososphaeraceae archaeon | reverse complement strand
TATTTTTTTTTTATATAAATCAATTCAAATTAGAAAAGGAAATAAATTGTTTATGTTTAATGAAAGATAATCTTCTATTTAATAGTATCGTACTCATTATATTAAATAGCCACTTTATTATATAAAGATGAAAAATCGCAGTAGATATGAGGTAATTGCAGCTATACTATCTTCATGTATTAGAATGGAAACACGCACAAAAATCATGTATAAAGCTATGCTTAGTAATGATCAGTGTAAATTGTACATACAATTCTTATTAAAATGTGGCCTAATTAAGGAAATGACTAATGGTGAAAAGAGATATTATTCTATAACTGAAAGTGGAAATAAATTTTTGTTCAATTTTGAGAAACTAAAACAAATGCTTCCGACTATAATGGAGGAAGATATACATGATCATTTAACTGTTTGAATCAACTTAGAAAAGTTTAATTCATTTTCATCTGGACCAGGTCTGCGATATAATTTAGTGATTTTCTTATTAATTATTTCTCTTGAATGGACGTATTTCGCTATATAAAGTCATAACAGGAATGATTGAATTATTGTTTTTTATTAGCTTCCTGCTATCATATCAAATAGAGCTCCTTCAGTTAGTGCATTACATATGTATCCAATTTGTCACCATATATTTGATTTTCGAGTGTTTTCACTGACCTTTTTATGTACTTAATATATATCCCTGCTTTATCTATGTTTCTAATCTACGAAACCTTATGATTTGACTTTGGTATCAATACCAATATTGTATACGATTAGCATCAAATCAATTATTTTTATATGGCGATATCGTAATTTTATTTCCTTCGCATGTTAATTATTTTCCTAAAACAGTGAGTAATTTAAGTAATAATATAATGAGATATGAAAATTGAAGAATATGAAATTAATAAATGTAATTCTAATTTCAATTTCTTTAACTCTATATGTCCTTTATGTTATACCATATTAGTTTTTCATCCGTAGGAATATGATTCTAATTCATGTATAATTATAGAGTGGAATTGATATTTAATGGTTCATCTTTAAATTATTCGCATATCGTCAATTTACTTATCATTGTAAAAAATTTCTATTTACATCCTAGATAGGTATATATTTGGTTTAAAACATCAATTTTTTTACTATTTTTTATATTTTTCATTATAATTATCTTAGTTTATGCGTTTTTATCGTTAACTATATCAAATTTTAGCATAGAAAGCTTGGAAATAAAATATAAATAACATCTGCTATAAATTATATCAAATTACGATGATAAAAAGTACATCATAGAAGAAATATTTATTTTACTGTTTAAAAATTAAAACTTGAATAAAGACCTTCAAATACGAAATATTTTACCATTCAGAGTCCATCATAATAGGCTAACTTAAATAGTAGTTTATGAAATATATATTGTGTTAACCCATAATGTTTTTCCGTTAAGAGAATGGCATCTTGAACATATGCAAAAAACTGTTGTAAAATTCGTAACAGGACTATCAGACAACCCATCCAGATGGGAAAAAAGACAAAATAAAAAATATAACAATATATTTTGTGTTCAACGAAGATTAAATCATGATATTAAGCATGGTGTAACTAATGAGGAGATTCAATTATTTTTACAAAAAATAGGTAATGATTCATCTTTCAAAGATTTACGAAATAAAGAAGGATTTAAAGAGAGATTTTTAGAAATGGAAACCTTTTTGAGTTAAAATATAAAGAGAACGAGATTTTCATTTTTTTACTGAAATACATCAAGATAATTAAAGGCTAGTTTTATAATCAGAACTAATTAATACCTATTTTTTTCATTGGATAAACTGTTAATACCTTTGAGATTTTTGCACATATAATATATTATTATCCAAAAAATAATTAAATCACGGTTTTTCGAGATGGATCGTTAATGATAAAATAACACTTATAAAAATAACAAGAGAGATAATGATGGGAGGGCCGGTGGTCTAGCCTGGTTAGGATACCGCCTTGACATGGCGGGGATCACGCGTTCGAATCGCGTTCGGCCCATTAAAATTTCCACATTTTTGATCATCATAGTGAAAAATTTTAGTAGATTCTACTGGAAAATTATCAATTATAATAGGAGCTGGCTTAACGAAAACTATTATGACCGTTACTAAATATAGTAAGATTGTTACAATATTCTTTCACAATCTGAGAAGTAAGAATCCGTTTTCTATCAGTGTTAATACTTCCAACTGTAGAAAATTTTCAATTTTTTTCTTTTTATCTGATTTAATCTTATGTTCATAGCATTTTAGACAGGTTCGTATTTCCAAGGAGCCATTCTTTTTCAGTTTGTGAAAGAAGCACACATATTCAACTACTTATGAAATAAAATTCTAAGTTATCTTTTATTAAATTAATAGCGATGGTTCATAAATAGCTATAAAAATGAAATGAGTAAAATATCAATAACGGTAATGAAACTAGCAGTGAAAAGTTACACTAAGAAATAAAGACGTCATTGAATCTGTTTTATGAAGTCAATGGAAATCTTGTTAACACTGACTGTCGTAACTGTCGTAACATTATTTCTATCATTATAGATAATGAATGATTTACTAATTGTATTATAATAAAAGTCGAGTCTTGAGTTGTTGTTATTGTTTAGATTTATTTGACTTAACTGGCAATGTAAATCTAAATAGCGCTCCTTTTCCATTTGAATTATTTACTGCCGATATACTACCGCCATGTGCCTCTATAATATTCTTACAAATTAATAGCCCCAAGCCTGTCCCATTTGTTGGATCAGAAGTAGCAAATTTTGTAAATAATTTAGATAATATCTTCTCTGATATACCTTCTCCAGTATCCTTTACACTTACAATAACTTCTTTTTCTTTACGTTCTTTCTTTTTATCTATAATAACAATTATCATTTGTTGGTTTTGAGTACTAAATTTTAAAGCATTATCTAAAAGATTGTGAATAACCTGAACTAATCTATCTCTATCTGCTTCAATAGTAATATCTTCTTTATGTTTGAAATCATAAACTATTTCTACTTTTTGTTGGTTTTTTTGTTTATTCACATAATTTTTTAAAACTTCAGATATCAAAGTATTTAGATTCAATTTTTCTTTATTAAGCATTAAAGATCGACCTTCTATTTTTGTAATATCCAACAAATTATCAGTAAGACGTTTTAGCCTTTTTGCATTTCTGATAATAATCTCTAATAACTCACGTTGCTCTTTATCTTTAATTTTAGGATACATAATATCAGATAATCCAAGTATAGGTTTTATTGGAGTTCTCAATTCATGCTCAGCAATATTGATAAATTCCTCCTTCATTTTTTCTGACGCCTTGACTTTCTCATATTGAATAGTAAGTATTTCATTGCTTTCTCTTAATTTAATATTATATTGTATGCTTGATAATGCAAATCCAATAATATTGATAAAATAACTAGCATCCTTCAAAATATGGGCTATATTATGGGCAGTATCAAAGTGCTGTGCAGAAGATGACATTTTTATTTGTCCAAAAATATCAAATACAATAGAAATAACCAAACTTTTATAGAAAATATCATTATTTTTATAAATTGTATTTTGGTAAAAGTAATACAACGAAATTAAAAATAATGCCAATGGAAATATTTCATATGGTCGATGTATGGGAATATCATCAATTACAGAAAAAGGAAAAACAACAAAGAGTGAGCTTATAGCTACAATGAAAACAAATAAAGTAATTATTATTAGGTAAAACAAGAGTAATCTAGATAAGTTATAATTTTGATAATTCATGTCTGAAGATAATTGTTTTTGTTGTGTACTTGGATTAATAGACAAAAAAGAAGTATATTTAACAATTGCTATAGCTAACATAGCGCTAAGAAATAATCTTCCAACAAACCAGGTCTGTGGAATAAAATATTTTAGGAATAACATATTATCCATATCAAGAAGGGAAACTAAAACATGGAACAAATCGATTAGAGTATTGACGAGAAATCCAATGCCAAGAAATAGACTAAATTTGTCATTTAACGTTTGAGCACGATAGATATAATAAAATGCAACTATTCCAGCAAGCATTGAATCAAATAATTCAATATAAAAATGATGTAGAGGAGAAGTTACCCATAACGATGGATTAACAGAAATCAGAGATATTATTAAAAGGGGAATGGAAGATAAGAGAATATATTTGAATACATGATTTACCTTATCATTAGCGATTAAAGGAACATTCGATGACAAATTGGATGCGCTTATTTTTTAGTTTTTCAGGTGGACTGAATAAATTAAGATTTGGAAATAAAGACACGTGATGTTAAGTTTTGATAATTATTATAATTATCGATAAATGTTAATCGAGATTGACGACTTTGAAATATAGCAATATTCATATTCATAGCTTCATACTATGAAATAATAAACTATCTATCAAATTGTTATCTTTGATAAACATACTGTATATACAGAAGATATTTATGGTATAAAATTTCAACACGTAGATAGTAACGGCGTTTTTATTATTTAACAATTATTAACCGTAGTTGTAATAATTATTTAACAATAGGTTTTCTCATAATACAATGATGGCGTATAGTTCATAATAAAATTCGTTTGATAAATTTAATACATACCATCTTTTCTTCGACAAACATATGACTATATTCCTTGGTACATGAGACCTAAGCATTGTACCTTCTATCTATCTTAAATAGTATGTTTGTATTAAATAGAATATTATGGTTTCATATATATTGGTTATAAAATGACATGTAAGGGAATATGTCAGCGTCACAAAGCAAGTAGACCTAAAACTGGCAAGCGTTATTTGCTAGGTCAAAAACGTTGTCAAGGATGTGAAATTTTCCTTGATTGGCAAGGTATATGGTGTCCATGTTGTGGTTATAGGTTAAGAGTTAACCCTAGACACAGCAAATTTAAACTAATGCTAAGAACGATTAAAAATAAAAATAATTAGTCTTTTTATAGTATATTTCATCAATTATGCAAATCCTTTTTATCTCTCACCAATTAAAAGTAATACAATGTCTACTACCGAGCATCGCAATAATGATTTGGATCCAAAAAACCAAGAGGTTGAAAAAACTAAACAAGAAGAAGCAAAAAAGAAGAAATTATTGATAGAAGGGAAGGAACCTCAAAATCCATTACCGGTAGGAGAAGGTCATGAAACAGAAGTTATAAATGAATAAAAAAAATACAGTAATATAACTTACCGTAGATCAGAAATTTTCGTTAGTATTTTGAAAATTTATATGTATGGATAATTATGTATATTTTTCCATTTTTTAAAATATACCCAACTTGTCCTCTACTATTAAAAATATTTTTTATTTAATTTTTTATTATTCTCTTCAAATATTAAAAAATGTTAGAATTTTTACGAACTAAAAGTTGTCGAATATCTTTAATTCAACATCAGAATTTTGAAGATAACAGAAATATGTGCTAACTTATAATTTGTGAGACAATAAATATTGCAACTATAGAATATCTCGACTTAACTTGATAAGGTTGTTGATTATTAACCAGTAGTACGAAATAATCTTAAACATAAAACGTTGATCTATATCTGAAAATAAGAATAAAGCTTTGATGACTGTATGGGATCAATTGCTTTACAACGTTTTTTATCCCTTTTCTCTTGCAGCAATATATAATATTGTTCTTATCATATTGTCAATGCATTTTATATAATATGTCACTAACATTTCTATAAAGCATTTAAAAAGTATACAGATCAATTCAATACCAGTGTTTCACAATTATGACGACAATAAATTTAAAAAAATAATAGACGATTTTATTTTATCTTCTACAAACGATACCTCATTATCTAGTGCCATAAGAAATATTGATTTTGAGGCAGCAAAATTAGGGATTTCATTTTATCAGATGATCTTTATATTAATTCAAAAAGATAAATCAAATAGAAAAAAGAAACCCCTAGATAAATATTTGTGACAGAGCCTATAATTTAAAAAAATAGTATTTGTCCAAGTTAAATCTATAAATATTAACCATAAGAGAATATTCTAAAAATAAGACATTAAAAAAATAAGAATTGTTATTTCTGTTTATACTTTTACTATTTCATCAAGTATACTTTCTCTTGCCACGCTATTATTGCATGAGAGTTCATTATCTGTTATTTGTTATTTCATGGCTTTAGTACAATTTTCATTATATCTGCTTTTTTATCAAATCCACCATACCCCTTAGGTGCATCGTTAAGCTTCATAGTATGACTTATAACCTTAGTTGCATCTATTCGTCCTGTTTCAATGAGATGAAGCAACCGCTCATTATATTTTTTGACAGGACATTGTCCCATATGGATTTGAATATTACGGTTAAACAATAGTCCTAGGGGAAATTGGTCATAGCCTGAGCCGTATACGCCAGGTATTGATATAGTAGAATATTTTTTTGCAACTTGTGCCATCCAGGTAATGACTTGCAATGGATTAACAGGATTATATTCAGGGTTTGATATTTTTGAATGATCATGATTTGTTTTTTTGTTACTATTATTATCGTTATTGTTACCTTTAATGCTGCTACTATTAAGTAGTCCACCGTTACCATCACTAACATTTCCTGCCATATGTCCTACAGCCTCAAATCCAACAGCATCTATACATATTGCTCCTTTTCCATTAGTTTCTTTTTTAATAACATCAACTGGATCTTCATTATCAAAGTTGATAAGTTCAGCTCCCAAATCTTTTGTCTTATTTAAACGTAGAGGCCAATGATCAACTGAGCATACTCTTGCTGCTCCCCTTAAAAAGGAACTCATAACTGCAAAATAGCCTACCGGACCTGCGCCAAATACTACTACATCATCGCCTGGTTGGACATTAGCAATATCAGCAGCAAAGTAACCAGTTGGGAGTATATCACTAAGAAATAATACTTGATCATCGGTCTTAATACCTTCGGGAACCTTGAGCGAAGCCCCTGCATTTGCAAATGGTACGCGGACATATTCTGCTTGTCCACCATCATATCCACCAAGGAGTTGAGTATAACCATAAGCTGCTCCTATATCTTTTGTTTTGGGATTAGCCCTATCACACTGGGACCACATATTATTTTTACAAAACCAACATTGACCACAATTGACATTAAACGGCACCACTACTTTATCCCCTACCTGTACTTCATGTACTTCTGGTCCTATCTCTTCTATTACTCCCATAAATTCGTGTCCTAATGTTTGACCTGGTTGCATCCCAGGGACAGTACCATGATAAAGATGAAGGTCAGAACCACAAATAGCAGTTGATGTGATACGCAGTATTGCATCTTCGGGATGTTGGATAGTAGGTAAAGGTTTATCGTCTATTTGGACATCCCATGGTCCATGATATACTAATGCTTTCATTCTAATAATCACCTCTCAGTCTTTTATTTTTATAAGGAGAATGGAGGAGCACTAGCAGCAACAGCTGATTGTATCTTTGGCCATAACTGTGCAAGCATATTAGGAGAATTAGTCTTTATCCAATCAGCCTGATTTTGTTCATCTTGCATGTTCTTGGATAATGGATCTATTGCGTTTAGATATACTCCTCCTGCCATTTGACATTTTTGTATCATCATGAGGTAACTACATACTTCTGCATTCTCTAAAATCATATCTTCTTCAGCTCTTTTTAATTCATATTCCTGTTTAGTCATGGTTTTATCCATCATCGCTTTCATATCCACCGGATAGGAAGGCAATGACAATCCTAATTTTTCCTGTGTTGGTTCTCCACCTATGCTAGTAATAATCTGCTCTAGGATTTTTTTGGTGTTCTTGACATTCTTCCAAATGGTGTTCCAATTGTTGCTTTGCTTCTGGCACACTAACTTCTTCGATTCGTGTCTACAATCGTTCAATACCTGTATTTTCCATAGCAAGAGCAGCATTTAATTCCAAAATGAATTTTTGGTTCATTATATCAATTATAGGTTTAGACATAATAAATTGTTAGTAATATTTTCTATAAGTATTAGAGAGAAATTATAACTATTACAATAAAAAATATAAAATAATTGAAATTTTATACAAAAAGTAATTATTTTAATTATTATTCGTCAAGTAAGCTAATTTTACTCAAGTTTTGTTCTCCATGATTACCAATAATTTACACGCAAACAAATCTCAATAACTACAAATTACCATTGCTTGAGGCAAATAGATCATAGAACTCAAACACAGCGGTAAAAACCAAAGTTCTGTCTTTACTATAGTTGTAATTATTTTGATTCATTTGTATATTATTTTTATTATATAGCTAAATGTCTTCTTAATCTTATTACTATTTCAATTTAATGTATTTACAGAATTCTGAACAACGTCTTTTAATTTTACCGAGATTTTGACCTATTATTTGTGAGCTATTACTAAATGATATTTAAATAAAAAAGCAAATACTTTATTTTTTGTAATTTTATAATTTAAAATAAATTTTTCTATCCCTACATCTATTATTACTTGTTAACAATTGTAAAGAGATATTTTTTTCTGATGAAGTGTTTTTATTCTTTTATCGATATCTATGAAACATCGAATAGGTGAGAGTCTTAACTATAGATAAGAAGATCTTTAGTAACGATTTTAAAGAAAGAAATTTAATAAATAATACCTTCTGCAGCAAATGGTGTTCCGGGTTTCGGTCCCGTTCCCCGAGACACTATTATGGTAAAGAGGAAAGGCCAAATACGGGACTGGCCGAAATAAGCCTCTTACCTGCAGAAGGAAAATGTTTTTCCACATGACTTTATTTTTAGACCCAGAAATTATATAACCTTTAGGAGTAATATTTTAATTTAATGTGTGATACATTTTTACTATCTATTCTCATTAGTATGAAAATTTTATAGTTAAATTTAATTTTTAAAACATATCACTCGCTTCCATATAGACTATAATTCCAACAACATTATTTCCATATAATTAAACAATTATTTTATTTAATATTGGAATTACATTAAAGTGCATTTTTAATTAAGACTGAGAACGATCCACACGAGGATTATAATACTTAGACAAATTAATGTTTGAAGGAAATGAATAATTTTAATTCCCAATAGTTTATCTCTAAAGATCATAAATTTCAATCTAAGGCCTAAGTATTAGGACCAAAATGGACACATAAATTATATTAATTAGATTATCAAAGATATTTGAAATATTCATTCCTTTTTTTATTCATCTATATGTTTCCTCGTAATAATAATTTTTCTCTTTGGTCATTTTATCAGCTCTTTTAACATTCATCACTCCTTAGAGATTCAAATTTTTTGTAGTATCAATTTCACTATTTCGTAAAATTGATTAATCAATCGTACTTCAATAAAGGAGGAGACATTTCAAGAATATATATAAAAACTAAAGGCTCGCATCAAACTAAAAATACATTAACCGTCTTTTTTAATGATTATGGTATTTTTTATATTGATTAATAAACCTAACAGAAAACATAAGTGAATGTTAAAAAGATTTTATTTTTAAAATAGAAGGTTATTTCGGAGCTTTTAATATTCATAATCTGTCTTAAAATATAGACAGAACATATCAAAATAGATTTTAGAAATGCTCATATACTCTGGTTCTCGTATTATTTATATGTCTGCTTTAAATGAGATCAGAAAGTTTTTTCAAGGGTTGCAGACATTATATCAGACATACTTACCAAAAGTAGATCCTATCTTAGTTAATGATTTATTATCAAGACAACAGAAAGATCCTGATAGTGCACCCTTTTACATGGTTGAAATGTTTACAGAGGATGGAACAGATGAAGAAGCAAAAAGAGAATTTATAATCAGAAAAACAGGAATGGCACCAGC
>DASVEV010000026.1:0-3716 GCA_036380415.1 Nitrososphaeraceae archaeon | reverse complement strand
AATGTGTATGAATGGTTGGAAACACCTGGTCATCCAGGTTCTGAGAAAAAACCTTTTATGGCTAGAGAAAAAGATTGTATATTTTGTCTAGCATGTGAAAATGTGTGTCCACCACAAGCCATCAAAATCTTTGTAAAATAATCCTAATAATAGAATGATTTTCTTTTATTACTGAATTATGTTGATAAAGACGATTGGAAAAATTAAATCTTGTCGCAACGGGTGGAACTTTTGACTATATTCATATTGGTCATATAAAATTACTTTCCACTGCTTTTGATACAAGTCACCACGTAATTATTGGACTCACTAGTGATGATTTTGTAAAACGGTTTAAGTCAACTTCCAACATAAAAAACGACTATCTAAGAAGGCTTTTCAATTTAAAAGAAAATATCTCGCTGTATTTTAAAAATGTTAAATATACCATAATTAAATTAGAAGATGAGCTTGGCCCACTTATTTATTCATCAAAAATCCAAGGGATTATAGTTAGTGAAGAAACTTTAGTGAAAGTGAAGCAAATAAATGAAATCAGAATTAGTAACCATCTTGACCCATTACGTATTATTGTAGTTGAAATAGCAAAGGCTGCGGACGGACAACCTATATCATCTACTAGAATAAGAAATGGTGAAATTGATGAAAAAGGGAAGATTTTAAGGAAATGATCAAGAGGACAATTTTTTTAACAATACAATGTAATTTTTAATTAAAGATTTAAAGTAAATGTATTTTGAATATTCTGTTATTTGGGTTCTGCTAAAAGTGATAAAAATAAGATTGAAATATTACTAAGCGTAAAAAAAATAAAATTATTAATAATAACAAAAACAAGAAGATTCGAACAGGGATGTAATTTTTGTCTAATTTTTGTCTATATTATTAAAAAAAATTGTTTCTGTTATTATTTGGATCTCCTCATTAGAATTTAGTTTCTCTAGAGATACAAACCTTCTTTTACCATTTTTTATGTCTTTGATCAATAAGAAAAGAGAATTCGCGTTATCTTTATTTTTTAACATAATACTATGACATGACTTATCTTTTAATTTAATTATTATCTCGTTGTCGATTAAATTTTCGACATCCATTACAAAAATTGACTCATCTTTTTGAATTGAAAACAAGCCAGTCAGTTTCTCCTTTTCATATTCATCGAAACAAATAATATGGTTTAACTTCCGTATGCTAGGCATTTCTATTCAAACATAAAATCTTTTACTTTGTCTTTAGCTTTTTCTCTTTTTCGTTTAAATTCAATTATAAAGTCTCTTGTATTATTGGCTAGATCACTTTTACATTCTCCACAAAGTAAATTTCCACTTTTGCATCTAATATATCGTTCCAATGATTCTTTCTCATTATCAAAAAAATACTTTAGGTAACTGTATACAGGACATATATCAGCATTACCTCCTAATTTTTTCTGTAACGATACTGTCGCCTGCCCACCAGTAAAGGAGGATAATACCTTTTTTTCAACAATTTCTGGTTCATCTGTTGTAAAAATTGCAGTTTCGGGTCTAGAAGAAGACATTTTTGAAACTCTTGACAAACTGGGTAAAAATTTACTATGTATTTGAGCAGGTTTGTAAAAGCCTAATTTTGCTGCAATATCCCTCGTTATTCTCCAGTAGGGATCCTGATCGATTGCAGCAGGAATTAGAACGGGGGTGGGCTTTTTCTCAATGATCGAAGGAAGAAAACAAGGAGCAGCTTGAATAGGAGGAAAACCAATCATACCTATGTTTGTTGTATTTGTAAAACCAAAAACTGCTTTTGCGGTAGAAAATGTTATTTTTCTTGCAATCTCTGTTGCAATAGGATATAAATGATGAATATGTTTCGTGTCTATAATTATTCGTGTTAAATTAGGTCTGAAACCTATTGCTATTATATCAAGTATATTTTCTGAAGTATACTTAGAAATAGTTTCTTTAGTTGCTCCAAGATTATAGAGAAATTTCTCATCATCGGTTATTTGAAATAATAATTTAGAACCGAATTTATCCTGTAGGTATTTAGTAAATAACCAGGGCAAGATATGGCCAAGATGGATAAAACCCGATGGTCCTCTTCCAGTATAAAGGTAAAAATGCTCACCGTTCTCGTATTTAGTTAGTAACCAATCCAGATCTCTGTGAGAAAAGAAATATTGTGATTTGATCAGTGGATGGATTTCCCCTGTTAATTTCTTTATTTTTTCTAATAATTCTAGTGAGATTGATTGTGTTCCAAACTTCTCTACTAATTTAATATACGTTTTATCCTCTAAATCACCAAGGACTTCCCATGGTGTAACAATAATGTCATTATTATCTTTAGTATGTTCAAAAGAATTATTGATGTTATTTGTATTAATATTAGGATCACTTTCCATTTTTCTAAATAGTGAAATTACAAACGTTTAAACGTTTAAAAATAATTGTCATTAGAATTACTTGGAAAACGAACAAATCAATATCGAAGAATTGCATCCAATCGAAACAAAAATAATTAGTTCGTTAAATACTTTCTCTCAAATATATTTAACCAATTTGGTGGAATCAACCAATCTTACTCTTGACCAACTCAGAAGGGGCCTAGAATGGTTAAAGTTTAAAAATATAATTAAAGTAGAGAAAACTTCTACTTTAATATCATTAGATGAATTAGGGAGAAATGCCATAAAACGTGGACTTCCAGAAAGAAGTTTAGTCAAAGCTATAAGAGATGGCAATACAACTATTCCAGCAATATTAGAAAAAGGGTTGTTGGTGCAAAATGAAATTAATATAGCAATATCCAAGGCTAAATCTAATAAATGGATAGATTTATCCACTTCAAATACAGATGGTTTGACTTTTAAACTAACAGAAAATTTTGAAAATGCAAGTGGGGAAGAGTTGCTATTGAACAAAATTTTTTCTTCTATACAGTTAAAAGAGTCTGAGTTAACAGATTCTGAAATAGATTTCCTTAAGTCACTGCTAAAACGACCTAAATTTATTAGGAGAAAAAAAGAAGAAGAAAAAGTATCTCTTACTTACTTAGGAAAGAAAATTAAGACTAAAATAGATACCGAAAATAGAAATGATGAAAGATCTTCCAAAAATGAGAATGTTACTTCATTAGTTCCAGAATATTTAATATCCGGAAAATGGAAAAATTTGACATTTCGACCAATTGACGTCGACGCTAAAGTGCCAATGGCAAATCCGGGAAGAAAACATCCATTGACCGATTTGATTGATGAGATTCGCGAAGCCTTCACAAGTCTTGGGTTTGTGGAAATTGATGGTGATTATATACAATCAGCGTTTTGGAATTTCGATGCCCTCTTTACCCCTCAAGATCATGCTGCAAGGGATATGCAAGATACCTTTTATTTATCACATAAAATCAAACCCAAGCTTGGAAATAAAGAACTTGTAAAAAAAATAGCTGATGCACATATACAGGGATGGAAGGATTCCTGGAATATCAACAAAGCTAAAAAACTAGTTTTAAGGACACATACTACGCCAGTGACTTTAAAGTATTTATCTGAAACTAAACCAGAGGAGGCAAGAATCTTCACTATTGGACGGGTTTTCAGAAATGAGAAAGTATCTTATAAACATCTTGTAGAGTTTAACCAAATTGAAGGAGTAGTAACAGGAAAGCGAATAACATTAAGAGACTTAATGGGTATACAAACAGAATTCTATAAGAAGATTGGAATTACAAAAATT
>DASVEV010000025.1:0-59200 GCA_036380415.1 Nitrososphaeraceae archaeon | reverse complement strand
ACTATCACTCATGGTAGTTTTACCATGATCTACATGAGCAATAACACCAAAATTACGTATTTGATCTTTAGTATCAATAATTCTAATAATATCTTGAGTTGATTTGAATTTAGGCATATAGACAAAAAAAAATTAAATAGGTTATTAAACTTTCCTTGATATGAAAATAATTAATACTCACTGGTTCAAAAGATAAACTTAAAAAGATTTTATGTTTTTTGAATATATAATACTAGTTATTATATATATGAAAGATGATATAAAAATTGATATTTTAAATTTTCATGAAAACTAATTCAATATTTATGAATACTTATTATAATAAGATATATATTCACAAAATCGATTATAATCAATTATAAATTAAGAGATGATTATCGATTGAAGATATCATTGCAGAAAAATTTCATTTTGAATATCGTTACATTTTTCCCCGATACATAACTAAAGAATTGTAATTTTTCTAAAAAAATAACAGAACCATTCTACAATTGATGTTAGTAAAAGAGAATGAGACATGAAGAAATATTGAAAACATTTTGATAATAACAAAAAGATCTAAAAAAATAGATAGTTAAAATGATTTACTCTTAAAGTATAATTGAACATACATATATTACGTTAAATAATTAAAATGGTTCAATGAACATTACCGACAAGTCGAGAAAATCAATGGAAAGTCTTGGCTTAACAAGTTATGAAATTAAAGTATATTTATCATTATTAGAGCATGGCTCTATGACAGCAGCAGATATAAGTAAAACATCAGGTGTTCCATACTCAAAAATTTATGAAGTATTGAATAGTTTGGAAAATAAAGTTTGGCTTGAATCAGATAGTTCGAGGCCACAAACATTTTTTCCAAAATCTCCTTCTACTGCATTGGATGCAATAAGACTCCAAAAAGAAAATGAAATTAAAAGTAATGAGGAAATCATTAGGAATGAACTAATGCCTATTTATGAAAAAAGCGGAATAAAAGAAAAACCAGAAATATGGGTAGTAAGAGGTTTCTATAACATTGCAAGTAAAGTAAGTGAGATCATTCAGAATAGCCAAAGAGAATTGTTAATAGCGTTACCACAAATAGCACAGGAAATAGCTAAACCATTACAACCTATGCTACGAAGTTTACACGATAAAGGTATAAGAATTGTAGTTCTTGTTTCAGAAGGAACGAATACAGAAATTATAAAAACTATTTCAAGAATTGCAGATGTAAGAATTAAAGATAACATGTTCGGTGGAGGAGTTATCGGTGATGGCACTCAAGTTTTAATCTTATTAGGAGAAGAAGGAAATCGGAAGGGTAGTTCTGAACCCATTGCAATCTGGGCAGAACACCCAGGACTAGCAGGATATGCAAAAGATTATTTTAACTATTTGTGGAATGATGCTAGGAATAACCCCTAACATTTAAATGAATACGACTTTGCAATAACAAAATTATCTGTAATACAATATATCAGATAACTTTTTATTTTATATAATTCACTGCCTTTTGGCAAACAATGACGAAACTAGCCCTACTGAATTTAAAATGAAGAAGATCTTGAGTTTGGAGTTTGTCATGTAATTTTATTTGGTTGATGATAAAAAAATGAACTAAATAAATAACTTCTAGATTAATTATTATGTGTCTTGTTCTCCATTAATAAACTGCAGAAATTTTTCTTTTGCTTGAGTATACGACATTTGGATTGGAGGATGTTTAAAACAATATGCAGAAACACTTTCTAATGCTCCTGATAAGCCTCTATCTATTCCTATTTTGGTAGCACGAATTGCATCGATCATAATTCCCGCACTATTATATGCATCCGCTACCCGAAGTTTCAGGTCTAGTTCTATTGGAATATTTCCAAATTTTTTACCACGGATATTAATATAACACACTTTATCATTTTTTAATGATTCTACAAAATCTGATGGACCTATCCTCATAGGAATAGAATATGGCGACATTGCTTCAACCGCACTGGTTTTACTTATTCTTTTATCTTCTAATCTCTCCTCATCTAACATATTATAAAAATCCATGTCACCACCTATGTTTAGTTGGTATGTATCATCCACTTTAACACCTCTATCAATAAATAATTTTACTAATGTTTTATGTACAACTGTGGCTCCCATTTGACTCATTACATCGTCGCCTGCACACAAAAGGTTCTTCTCTTTAAATGACTGTTGCCATTGAGGCTCAGATGCAATAAAAACTGGAATTGCATTGATAAATGAAACGCCTGCAGCCAAACACTGTTCTGCATAAAATTTTGTTGCTGCGCGACTTCCAACGGGCAAATAATTCAAAAGGATATCTGTTTGGGAATCTTTCAATACCTCGGATATATTGGATGTAGGATGATTTGATACGTTTATTTTTTCTGCAAGGTGTCTACCTACCCCATCTAAAACTTTTCCTTTATTTACTTTAACATCCAAATTATTAACATTTGTAATTTTTATAGCATTATTCGGGTTGGAAAAAATTGCCTCAGACAGGTCTAGGCCAACTTTTGAATCTGAAACATCAAAAGCTGCTACAAATTCAATATCTACAGGAGTATAACCATTTAAATCATATGCAGTCAAACCAATACAATCCTTCTCATTTACTGAATTGTAATAATGGATTCCTTGAACCAGAGCTGAAGCACAGTTTCCTACTCCAGCGATTGCAACCCGGATTTTTTTTGTCATTGCTTTTTAATAGTCTAGTTTTTCATTTCTTTATATACTTTTAACAACACTCTGGTAATGAATGGGTCAACAAATATTATCCGACAATAGTAGAATTAAGACAAGGATGAAATATTAATAATGAAACTGAATCATGTTGAGAAAATTCTTTTGGAATATATGATTGAGGGAAATATATTTTACAATCATTGTTACTTTTCAATAGTTGAAATCCACAATTTGATGCAATTTTTATTATTTCTTTTTCCATATCACTATTTTTCTTTATATTAGTAAGAATTTGAAACGTACCATGTAATTTAAGTGGTATCGAAGCTCTTTTAAATAATAACAATAATTCTGGGTCTTGTCCATTATGATTATTGAAATCAGGAAAATTATTCATTATAAATAAAATATTATCAATAGACATCCTCGGAAGATTAGGTAACACTTTTTTTGCATCACCCCAAAAACACGATATATTTTGTTGTTTTAAATTGGCAAATTTATCTTTAATATTGAGTACAGCGTCTTCATCAGTACTTATGCCTATAAAATATTCATCTTTATGTTCTAATGCAATAAGGTACAAAAAATCTCCAGTTTTGATACCAATTTGTAAGTTAATTTTTGAATATGAACTTTGAGCATTTTCTATCGTCCTGTTTATTTGAGTTGATGGATTTCCCTCATGATAAAACTGATAAACCAAATTCCATCGTTGCTTGAAAACCCCAGAAAAATTACGATTGTTTAATAATTCTTGAAATAACTCAAGTTTCATGATTTCTGAGAAAAATTGATCAGTTCTAGAAATAGCCTCAAATCGTGGAAGGTTTAATTCTTCATATAGACTTGTTACTCTGTACCATGCACTAATAGGATCGGAGCTCATATATGTTACAGATAAATCTGCTAAAGATAAAACTTCAGATAATAGCATGTATTTTTCAGAGGATCCAATTAAATTAGAAATTTTATCAATTAGATCGTGGTAGTTCCTTTGAGCATGCGGTTTTTTTTTAAATGGATAATCTGTTCTCCAGATCAATGCTTCAATTATTAAACTTTGGAGAGGTTTTTGAGGCTTCACAAACTCAGGATGAGTAGTAACATAATCAACTGGTGGTAATAGGGGATACTGATACTGACGGAAATAATTTTTGAACTCAACTTCATTCATACTAAAATAAGCATCTATAATTCTAATTTTTAAGAGTTCTCTGATTGTATTTTCAACTTTAGGACCTTCAAATCGAAATAATCCTATACTGGTTTTATAATTATATTGATGAGGATCATAATCATGTAATAAGCTTGCTACTAAGATATATTCATAATCTTCTCCTGAAAAATAGAATCCATGTAATTCTTCAGGTAACATCTGCAAACTAACATATGCAACCTCCAGACTATGGTGAAGGTTATGATATCTCTTGGAACCATCACCTAACCCTAATTTTTCATATTCATTTTTTAGAAATTGTAAAAGAATATTAATTTTTTCTATACTTCTCGATCTGATATTCTTAAGCCTTGCAACAACTAGTAATGATTCAATTAATTCATCATTACTTAAATAAGCCAAATTAACATTAGTTTCTTCAATAATATGTTTTTTTTCTGCGGGGATATATTTAGCGGTTTTATTAAAAATTTCTTTGTAAATAACTTGAATTGGTAAACTCTTTATTAAGTAAATTGGTAAGGAACTAAATCTCCATGAATATTTAATTCGTTGTTTTTCATGTTCTGTGATGTCATTTGATGCTAATCCAAGTTGTTTATTAATAGCATTCATTAATAAACCAAAATCAGAATCATTCACATTTAGTTTACTTCTAGAAAAATTACTAAATTCAGTGTTCATTACCAACCATTGTGGAACACAAACAACATAGCGATATCTTCTTTTAAACATACTACCAGTTTTTAAGTTTTCTCTTGAAGTTGTTGCAACGTTTCTTCTTCCAGAAAAAAAAGGCAAATCATTATCTTTAACAACTTTAAGAATTATATCTTTGTTTTTAATTTGCAATCTAAGCATAATATGCCAATATTTTCCTTTATCTAACCATTCAGGAACCACAGTTTCCTTGTCCCAGAAATCAGTTGGTCCTAACGGAACGTAACCTGGTTCATATTTTTTAGTAATAGGATTAAAAGTTGAATAGTCATAATCACCAATAAGTGGATCTACTTTTTTGCACAGTTCTCTGACTAACAAAACATTATCTCTGGTTTTTGTAAATTCTCTATATGCCATCAGACCCCAAATACTTCCTAAAGAACTAAAAATTGCGAATATTACATCTAAGTTATTTATTGGTGTATCAGTAAAATAACGTGGAGCTAACGGAATTCCAAACCAGCCAGTTGAGAGTATACCTGTGAAAGCAAGTGTAACAAATAATGAACGAACTAGATCGTAATAATATAAGCTAAATGATTTTTTATAATTGCCTACTGGATTATAAGTCATAAAAGGTGTAATAATCTTAAAAAGATAAAATAATCTCATATTAATCTTTTTCCAATCAAAGGTATTCTTACTATATACTCCTAATATATATAGGAGTTTGATAAACCATTCCAATAATTTTTATTTCATTTCAATATAATTACAGTGTAACTAAAGATTTTTTAGGTTATTAATAGACTTACATCCTTCTCATTTAGCTTAAAAGTTAAGTTTTTTATTTTACTTTTATAAAAAATTAATTTGCGTCCTTTATTATTAATAGTAATTTTCTCTATTGATATTATACCTATATCTTCTAGTTTTTTTATTCTTTTATATATGGAACTTAACGGAAGAGATGTTTCTTCGTGAATTTCATAAACTGTTTTAGAATTTTCCATAACAGATAAAACAATTTTATATGTATCATTTTCGAGGATATTATTTAAAAAAGAAATTGTTTCATTTTTATCTATATTCCAACTATTCTTGATTTCAGTTAAGCTATACATATTAGGCCAAACTAATTAGGTCAGACTAACTTATAAATGTAGCCTTACCAACATAATAGCAATTATTTTTTAAAATCCGACATAGATTTGCGAGAGGATTCGATAAGTTTCTTTTTCCGTGGCTGAATAACAAGGATATACGCTGAACCGACAAGATATACAGATAATAGAATTAGTTGAGCAACAACAGTTTCGAGAGTAGGATGTATACCAGTCATAGTTGCTAGATTTACATCTAGCCTTGGAATTATTCCGAATAAATGTGTGGTTGTTATATATCCAACTTCTTGAAACTCACGAATAGCATTTCCCAAAAAGGTTATTGACATATATGCTCCTATGCCCATAGTTAGACCAAATAGAACTCTTAATGGTAGCTTCTTTCCCAGTTTTCTGACTAGAAATGCTACTACTATTATTACTGCTAAGCCTATAATCATTCCCAATATAACAAAAAGTTCCATGTGTTTGGCATAAGACAACATTGCTTGATAAAACAAGACAGTTTCGAATCCTTCTCTATATACTGTAAAAAATGACAGCGCGACAAATACCATCACACTGCCTGTTGTAGTTGCTTTCCAAACCTTTGACTTCACAAATTCTATCCATTTTTTTGTCTCTATTTTATTAAGAACCCAAAAACTAACCCAGAATAATACAGCTACAGCAGAAATTCCAGCTATAGCTTCGATAAGTTCTCTACTTGCACCAGACAGTTCGATAAAGAATTCTGCAATGATCCATGTAAGAGCAGTTGCACCAGCAGCGAGAATTATACCATAATACACATGTTTTTTGAATCGATCATTTCTAGAAGCTTCTAAATATGTAATGATTGCTCCGATGATTAATGCCGATTCTAATCCTTCTCTAAATATAATAGAAAATGACGATGAAAAGGCAATACCAGGTGCTATTGTACCAATTCCTGAAACTAACGTTTCAGATTCATCCAATCCCTTTTGAATTTCACCAATCTTTTTTACAATATTTTCATATTTCGATCTTTGTTCTATCATGTTTCTGAGTTCAGCAAATTTAATTTCCATATCTAAAGTAAAATCTGGATCGATTGGTCTAAGTGGTAGTTCTATATTCTCATAACTATCTAGGTAAGCTGAACGTGAAACTAGTAATGCTTCATCATATTTATTATCTTTGTATAAATTTAACACATGTTGAAGGTTTATTCTAATTTGGTCTATTTCATTTCTAACATCTTGTTTTTGAGGATCTGTAGATTCACCCATTTGTTTTTGTTCTCCCTGAAAAGATCCAAAACCTTTACTAAGTTCTTCAATATCAGCAAGATTATGTTCTTTAGAAATTAATTTGTTTGAATTACTATTACTATCATTCACTATTGTGAGATCATTTTCTAAGGTCTGTTTAGCGTTATTTAATTTAGCTTTAATTTGAGTAACAAATGGTTCAATAACTTTTAATTTTTCATTACCTTTAATAAGTTTCCTGAGATTCTCTCGCATGTCAAGTTCTATATCGACCATCAGATCCGGATCATTTTTTTCAATGGGAGCTTCAAGATATTCATAGTTATCTAGATATGCAGACATAACATGCTTATCAGCTTGTTTATAATCATTGTTTTCTCTGATTTCGACAACCACATTATCCAATAAGGTAGTAATATTTGAAAAGTAATTCTGATACTCATTAGGAAGATTTGTGTTAGAGTTATTGGCATTTAATAATGGTGTCAAATAACTTTGAAGAGAAGTAATAGATGAAGATAAAGCGTTAAAATTTTTTTGATCCCAATTTTGTTCTATTTTTGAATACATCGACAATATTTGATACTTTTCATTATATCTTAAATCATCTGATGAAATTTTATTGATTTGATATTTTGATCTGTCTAGTACTCCCTTTATACTATCATAATCAAGGTTTTTTTGTTCTACTATGTCAGATGAACTAAAAATACTAACTAGGTTAGAAGCATCCTTTAATAATTGAAGTGAGCTTTGAATTAGAAAATTCTTATCATTGAGAGTGTTATTTCCTATTATTTTATTACTTATCAAAGAATTTGTATTTTTTATTTCATCTATTGTTTGTTTAATTTCTTTGACAGGTTTATTTTTAACATCTTTAATAAAGATTGGCAAATCAGTTAAAAGTTTCTCTAATGTAGAAGATAATTCAGGGGCTATTGTTTGCAAATCAGGTTTGATGTTAGGAAAAAGAATCGTATGAGTAATGTAAGCCTGTGAAAATGCTTTATCTAGATTTTTATATTCTACATTCTCTTCACTAAGATCTAATTGAGAGTTTATTCTTTCTAGATTAATATATAAAATAAATTTTTTTTTAATATCTATTTGAGAGTCTCGCTCATCATTTACAGAATCACTTTGTGAATATCCATTATTGAGCAATGTAACTGGAATTAAAAAAAAAACTAGTAAAGAAAAGATATAATATAAATTGATTTTATTTATTTTTGAATTTATTTTATATTTCATTCTCACCGTATCTTCTAAATAATGCAATATGTATTAGGTTCTCCTAACTATTTAGCTATATTTAAATATATAGACTATTTTTAAATAATAGAATAATTTTAATAATAATCTAACAATTATCATTCAATGAGTATGGTACGAATATTTTTTCCTGGTTCTGCTTCGATATTACCCTTCACCGGATATTGTAATTTCTGTTGTAATAGATGATTTTACATTTTTATTTGTTACCAATTTATTCTTTATTATTTATCTATTCTGTTTATAGTGATATTTATTTTGATGACTGCTTAATTTCTAAATTAGAATCAATTTTTCAGATTGTTATTTGAACCCAGATAGTTACTCCTAGACCTGATGAGTCTTCAACAATCTATTCATTTTAAATCTCAAATTCTTTACCAGCTTTACCAGTCGTTGATATTAGTTATGGATTAGTTAAATTATTCTCATTATTGTTTATATTGTTATTCTTATCTACAAGATTATTAATATTAAAAATTTATATTTGGATAATATTCACTTGATAGAGTCGTGAATATATAATATAAGAATATATTTATAAACTATTATTAATTCTTATCAGATAGCAATTGTTAGAATATTAATTTATATTATTTCTATTATCCTACCATCTCATTCTCGTCCAAAAGTGAAACTTATGAAGTACTAAAGCTGATTGTGTTATAATTATTATAAAAAAGCCCTATAATAATATTTTATGTTACAATATAGTGAAAGAATATGAATAACTTTTTTCGTCCTTTCTAATAATTTTTTTAATATTTGTATATCTTCTACATTTCACTCTATTTATTCAACCAAGTAATAGATACAAAACCCAATTGTGGACTATTAAATACTATAGAATTATTATGACTGTTAATCGCTTTAATAAGAATGGTAATGTATATCTGGAATTCATTAATTCTAATGGTATTAGGAATTATTATGAATTGTTATGGATACTTTGATAATAATGCTACAGGAGTGTTTAATAATACCCTATAAGAGATGGTTTTTTACCAATACCTATACAATTCGTCTTTTTGATGATAAAAACAATAATTATTTTAAGATCCTAATGGTTTAAAGATTAATTTAACCTATGCTGTTCCTTGTAATCGGGAATTCTAGAAAAATATGATATCGTTATGTGGTTATTACTAAAGATGTTGTTAACTCAAGTTATTTCGCCTACATCTTTGATAGATAGAATTTTATTTCTGATTTCTGAATTATAAAAATATACAAATAATTTTAACCAATTATATATATATTAACGATCACAATTAATTTTTAGTACAGGGATAGTAATCATCAAGCATTTTGTTCTAACCTTGAAATACTACATCAGTTTCTCTTTATCAAATATTTATCTAAATGAGAATGTAAACATTTATTAGAATTGAACATTCACAGCTAATACTATTGTTAAGTTAACAGGAACTAATACTTTATACCTGAATCTTAAAATTAAAAGAATTGAGTTTATTCAAAAAACCTGATTGTTCTAACTCCAATGCTCCTATCATTATATTCCAAGTTATATCTTAGGATTATTAGAAAACGGAATCCAACTAAACATGTATCTCAAAATTTGATCTCTTTTAAATTTAATTAATCCAAAAGATGCATTAGTTATAGTAAAAAATTCCTTTAGTTCATTTTTATCTAATGCTATAATATTTCCTTGCTTTGAATTATACGCTCGCATTATCCAATGATCAGAATCTATCTCTCCTATATCGATGAACTCTTCAACAGTTAATAATTCGAAAAGCCAACGAGCGGGATCATCAAAATTGTATATCATAGAAAGTGTTTCTTTAATAATTAATGGAATAGGTGTTTCAATACACAAATTAGGGATGGTAATTGTTTTTAGACTTGTCTTTTCGTGACTTGGGTCTGTATTAATTTTATAAAATAAACAATCTTTAAGTAATTTTCCTAATTTAGCCAAAAGATATTTTTTATGGAATATTTGGCAAATACTCTCGTAATTCATTTCTTTTATTGAGGCTATTTGTTTAAAATTATATATAGGGAAAAGCATTTCATTTAAACATTCTTTACATTTATAAAATTTAATTGCGTAAGGTATCTTCCTATCTGGTTTTGACATCTGAGGATTTGTATCAATAGTGAAATATTGATTTGTTAGTTGGCTACGGTTGTTTGTTATATATAATGGAAAAGATCTTAGTTGATTATTGTAATTACTATTGTTTATAATATAATGCATTGCATAAAAGTTACTATAAAGCATTCTTCGGAATCTTCTTTCATTTTTTCTTTTTCTTTCTTCATCCTCTTCCTCTTCTTTATTAAAATAATATCGATCGTAATGAAATAGAGGCAATGGCTGTTGAAAAGAATTTTTTACATCAATTGACATAGTTTCAGTATTTTGCCTTATGTTGTTATTTTTGATAACAGTGTGAGTCGCATCTAGTGTACGCCATTCGCTTTTTGTGTTTCCTTTGAACATGTATTTTGATGTTTGATTTTTTATTAGATGTCTGTTCACAATAAGAGCATTTGAATTTTTTATTAGAGGAGTTTAATTTTTTACTCATTGTTAATTTTAGTGCTGTTAGAAAATATAAAAAAAATTCAATGAAAAGTGCTGCAGCTCCGGCTGCAGCAGAAGCTGCAGCATTAATTAATTATTTTAGATTAAGCAAAAGATGTAAATGAAAGACATTAAGATTTATGATATGCAAGTAAAAATTTCGCTTCTATTGATTCTAGAGGTTTTGTATTGGAGGTTGAATTGAAGGTTAAAAATTATGAGGTTTGCTATTTTCAAGTCAACATCCGACTTGTAAAAGTTGTTCATATACAACTCTAAGTTGTTCTGCTTCTTGTTTATCTTATTTTGTAGAATAAAGAGTTTATGTTAATGAACTACTATCCCATTAATATCTTGATTTTTTGATGTTTTCCTAAATCAGTTCGAGTAAACGCATACTGTTTGCTTCCTTCCTCATAAGGATATTCAGTAGACAAACTTATAAAGTGAAATTTTTCAAGTCATGTGAATAATATGGATTCTTCAGTTGGTGATAGTCAACAATCTGTTTATATATATTTGAAAATTCAGTATTAAGATTTCATATTGCAATTTTCATTTATCTTTAATAGGTTTTGACATATCCATCCAGCATTCAACCGATGGCGATTCTTTGACCTGATCTCCAGTTGTAATTATTAGTTCAGGATGGGCATCAAGAATATTATTTATAGTGTTTTGTGTTTCCTCATTACAGTACCAGTCTCCTCTTGCTCTAAAACTAGAATCTGTTAAAGCAAGTGTAGCATTTTGTTGCTGGATATCATCATCTCCACCAAAAAATCTGAGTATTGTTAACTAAAAAAAGCTAAAAAATACAGGTTTTAACATAATAAAAATAATGGTTAAAAATGTTGGTTATTATTTTTCCAAATCATTTAATATTTTTCTATAATTAATTGAAACTGGAAGAATTTGACTATTAGGGATTTTAGTATATCGTTCTTGTAGATTGAATTATTAAGTATCATGTATCATAAAAAAAATGATTTTTTATCTTGACCTTTTTAAATTATTAAAATGATGAAACGCCTCTCAGATTGAGAAAAAGAAGATTTGATGATTGGTCCAATAACATTACCTCTGATTTAAGCACAAAAACTTTAGAGGTAACAAAAAGAAGAAAAGTTTAATGATATCTCTGAATTATATTATTCAATATTGTATTTATTATTGTATAAATTTTTTTATTTGATTTATTTATTATTATGTAAATTTACAAAATCTATTTATCATTATATTTTTAAATTAATTTTATCAACTAAATAGAGTCTTATTTATGGTTTATATTTTAACTACTAAAAATTAATATCAATATTTATAAAACTATAATGTTCCATATAAAATTGTGCATGGTAATCACAGTTTTCAATAATAATTATACTCCAATAAACCTTCCTTCTCATAAGATTGTATTATCCACTGGAAAATCGGAAGGTACCTATATAGAATGAAAATAAAAGAAGATCTTTCGTAGAATGAGGGTATAATAATTTTGAAAGATGGTATAAATGAAAATTTTCAGGAAATCAGGCATAGAATACTCAAGAGTATTTTTTATTATTATAATATATTAGATCCACATATTGAATATTTAATATAGGTATAATTTTAATTTATAATTCAACAATAGGAAAATATATTAATGTTTCTTATTAAAGAACATATAGTTGAAAATGAAAAAATTCCTGGCTGCTATTGTTCAGATGAAATCTTCAATTAACAAACAAGATAATTTAATAGAATCATTAAAATACATTAAAGAAGCAGCAGATAGACAAGCAGATTACATTTTTTTCCCGGAATTTCAGATGGCTTTTTCCTCAAATACTCAAACATTTGATGAACTTTATAATACTGCAGAAACATTAGCAGATAGTAAATTTATTAAGAGATTATGTCAGTATTCTAAAAAATATAAGATAGGAATAGTAGGTACATTCTTTGAAAAAAATCCTTATAAAACAGATAAAAGAGTTTTTGATACAGCTTTCAGTACTGATAAAAATGGAAAAATCGTTTCAGTTTATAGAAAATTGCATCTTTATGATGCTTTTGGTTTTAAAGAATCTTTAAAGTTTAGCAGAGGAGATAAAATTCCAAAACTTATCACAACTCCAATAGGTAAAATGGGTTTAATGATTTGTTATGATATAAGATTTCCAGAACTCTCTAGAATACTTACTGTTAATGGTTCAGATATAATAGTAATACCATCAGGATGGGTTAATGGTATAATGAAGGAAGAACATTGGATTACCATGCTTAAAGCAAGGGCAATGGAAAATGGAGTATATGTAATAGCACCAAATCAAGTAGGAAACATATTTTGTGGAAGAAGTATGATAATAGATCCTTTGGGATCTATTCTTACTGATTTAGGCGATAAGATAGGAGTAGAAATTGTGGGGATTCAAAGAGAAAGAATAGACCAAATCAGGAAGACACTACCTTTATTAAAGAATCGAAGGACCGATATTTATAATATTAATATCTTAAATTAACTTTGTAGGGCAACTACTATTTGTACAAAAGTTTTTACTGTATCGTTTAGTTGGATAAAATACATTTAGTATTGGCCAATTGCATTCTTTACAGATTTTAGTTGTATTCTTAATCGAACCTTGTTGTGGAATTGGGGCAGAAGCAGTACAACCACTGGAAAAATAATTTGAGCATGAAATAAATCGTTTTTTGGTTTTTTTAGATCTAATAATTTGAAACTTTCCTTTTTTACAAACAGGACACTGACCTAACAATATGTAATTCTTGCTTCTAACTGGTTGATGTTCAATATGCATTATAGAATCTATTTTTTTAATCCGATACATAGAATCAATTAGATCAGTAATTATACTATTTAGTATAAATATTCTATCTGTAATTCCTCTTTCAATATCAGCTAAATAAAGTTCTAGCGCCCTGGTCAAATCTGTAGAAATTATCTTGGGAAGGTTTTTTTCCATAAAATCTATTAAAAATATTCCAAGATCAGTTGATTTGATATTATTATGGTTGTCTACAATCACATAATTTCTCTGTATTAATATTTCTATAATATTTCCTCTTGTAGATTTTGTGCCTATCTCTTCTAGCTCCATTTTAGATAATAAAGAGGAATAATTGAAATAGATAGGAGGTTCAGTGAATTTTGAATCTTTAATAATATCTATATTAGTCAATGTATCCCCTATTTTAAGATCAGAGTAGTCAACAGAGCTTTCACTATAATTATAAAATGAACTATAAAATTCAATCCATCCTTTTAAAAGTATGTTTTTTCCTTCTAAATTAAATAAAAAATTATGATCAACTAGAATATCTATTTTATTTTTTTTAAAAATTGCAGTTTCGCCGAATGTAGTAAAAAATCTTTTTACTATAAGATCATAAACTTTTAATTCGGCAGAATTTAGATTTATAGGTTTTATTCCAGTAGGATATATAGCCGGATGAGCAGGATCGTTTTTTATACCATTGTTTGGATAAAGCTTATTTTGATTTAACAATATAGTAACATATCTTTTGTATGAGTCTGAAATTTTTTCCAAATCATTTAATATTTTTCTATAATTAATTGAAACTGGAAGAATTTGACTATTAGTCCTTGGATAGGAAATCAATGCTTTTAGGTAAAGATTCTCAGCAATCGTAAGAGTATATCTTGGAGAATATTTAAATAATCTAAAGGATTCCTTTTGAAGATCTCCTATGTTGAAGGGATGTAATGGTTTTAGATACTCTTTATAGGTATTTATATTATTTACAATACCATTTTTACCACTACATTGATCTATAATATAGTTGACTTTTTTTATTGAGTCTATTCGTGTTTTTTCAAAGAAAAAAACAAAAACTCTATTATCTTTACTAAAATGAGCTTTTATGCTCCAAAAAGGAATTGGAATAAAGTAATTTATTTGAAGATCTCTATCTACTATAAATTTTAGAGTAGGAGTTTGAACTCTTCCTACCGTTAGATAAGAATATCTATTTTTTATTTTTATAGCACGTGATACAGCCATAGAAAAATTTATTCCATATATATAATCTAATAAGTGCCTAAACATACCAGCATAAGCCATATTTCTATTAGTTTTTTCTAATGTAATAAAAGATTTATTTATATCATCAGAAGTCAAAGTAGACAATTTTGCTCTATGAGAATTACCATAAGCTTTTTTGCATATCAATTCTAATATATTATATCCAATTAATTCGCCTTCTTGATCATAATCGCATGCATGAATAAAATTATCAGTATCCTTAGCAAATCGACTTATTAATTCTATGAGGTTTTTTGAATTTTTATTGGGTGGTTTAGATATCGGTGACCAATATAAATCAAAAATAGGAAAAATTTTTCCTCTCTTATGAGTATCTTTTAATCCATAAAGATGTCCTTTGGAGGATAAAATTACATAACGTACATTATCTTTAGTAAGTACATCAAAAACCATATTACCTTTTATTTTTGTTTTTTTAATCTCGGATGTTCCTAAAGCAATAGCAATTCTATTAGCAACATTGGGTTTTTCACAAATTACAAGAGAATATTTTTTATCTTTTGAATTCAAATTCAATACGGATTTATACATCTTTCATTAATTTTCTTATATTTAATTTTTATAATAAAAATCATAGTTTTAAATGCAATAAGGGTAGATCCCATTTTTTTAGAGAATTAAAATAAAATACATATCAGAAAAGATATAAACAATATTTAATCCAATCAGATTATGCGTATAACAGTTTCAGCAATCAAAGCAGATATTGGAGCAATTGGGGGACATACCAGGCCGAGTGATGAATTACTTGATGTTGTTAAAAACTTTATTGAAAAAAAGGGAAACGAACTCATCATAGACCATTATATTGGATATAGCGGAGATGATATTCACATTGTCATGACCCATAAATTCGGAGTAGATAATGAAAAAATTCATAAGCTAGCATGGGATGCCTTTACTGAAGGAACAAAAACAGCTAAAAATCAGGGCTTGTATGGAGCGGGACAAGATTTGTTAAAAGACTCTTTTTCCGGAAATGTTAGAGGTATGGGTCCTGGAGTTGCAGAAATAGAAATGGAAGAAAGACAAAGTGAAGTATTCTGTATTTTCGCTGCTGATAAGACAGAGCCTGGCGCATTTAATTTTCCATTTTGGAGAATGTTTGTAGATGCTGGAAGTAATACAGGGCTTTTAATAAATGAAAAATTGGCAGCTGGAGTAACCTTTAAGATCATGGATGTCATGACTGGCAATATTGCAGATTTAAAAATGTGGGAGGATAAACCAGAGTTAGAAGCTGCTTTAATGTTTCCTGGCAGATACGTGGTTCATTCAGTTTATTCATCAGAAGGAGATCAAATTCTTTCTGCATCAACTGATAGATTACACAATATAGCTGGAACGTATGTTGGTAAGGATGATCCAATAGCAATAGTTAGAACACAAAAAGACTTTCCAGCAACAGAAGAAGTTGGTAGTGCTTTTAATGATCCACATTATGTCTCAGGTAATACAAGAGGAAGTCATCATTTGCCTTTGATGCCAGTAAAGCTGAATTCATCAGCTAGCCTAAATTATTCGATACCGATTGTAGAATGCCTAGTATTTAGTATGCACGAAGGCAGACTAACTGGTCCTCTTGATGGATTTGGAACAGCCGATTGGGACTTACAAAGGACATGGGCATCTGAAAGAGCAATGATTATGAGAAATCAAGGATTCATTCATCCAGCAACTTTAGTACCGGATGAACTAGAATATAATAAAGGATATGAAGCAAGAATGGATAAACTAAATCAGAAATTTACATCAAGCATTAGCAATAAGAAACAGAAAAATCTTTAAAAGAGAATAAGAAAAATTATATTATTCTACAAAAAGGAAAATAAGTTGAAAGGACTTATTATAATTAACTGTAAGAATTATTTAGAAGTGGCTGGAGAGAAAATCATACAACTATCAGAAATTGCAAAAGACATTTCAAATAGTAACAATGTACAAATTATGATAGCACCTCCGCAAAATTCTTTATTTTACTTATCACAATTCGTTAAACTTCCTCTCATTTGTCAACATATAGATTACGAAAAAATAGGAGCTACTACTGGCTTTATTATTCCTGAATTAGCAAAATCATATGGAGCGTCTGGTTCTTTGATAAATCATAGTGAACACAGAATTGAATATGAAGTTATTCAAAACCTTGTAGAACGATTGAGACAATTAAATATGACTTCAATAGTTTGTGCATCATCTTCCCAGGAAGTTGGTAAATTTGCCAGATTACATCCAGACATGATTGCTATTGAACCTCCTGAACTAATAGGAACTGGAAAAGCAGTTAGTAAAGTCAATCCATCAATAATTACTGAATCTGTTAAAGAAGCAGGCAGATATTCTGAAAATATCAAAGTAATTTGTGGAGCTGGAATTGTAGATAAGACCGATATTAAAAGTGCAATAAATCTTGGATCACAAGGGATACTTCTGGCAAGCGGATTAATAAAGTCAGATGGATGGAAAGATAAATTGATAGAACTCTGTGCAGGTTTTGAATAATAGTAACATTACAATTTTATTTTGATTAAAATTTTTAAGTATACAAAATTAGGCACCGACTCTTTTCATTTTTGAACCGCAGCGAGGACATGATACTTGGTTATGTTTAGCTCCACAATTCATACAATAGTAATTTACAGAACTGTTACCAAACATAGTGGCACTTGATAAGCCTAGTTTCTTAAACTGTCTCTGTCTTATATAAAAGCTCAGAAGAAGGAAAACTCCAATTATAATTGGTAATGAGTAAGGGAATGGTACTACAAGAGAGATAGCAATACTAATAGCTAGAGATATCCCTAGCCATAGTGCTTGGTTTAATATAAAATTTTTATTGTTAAAATCACTCATCATTTAATTTATACTCGTATGTTATTTATAAATTATTTTGATAATAGAATCCAATACATTATTTTAGCTAATCCATCACGTTTAAATATTCCTAATATTCATATATAGAATACATCGACCAAACCGAAGGGGAACAATTTACCCATGACCTAGGATATTGAGCAGATATCCTAGGTCATATCATTTTAATTATTTAGATCATTTGTTGTTATTTTTGTAATTTCTTTTCCCAAATGATGCTAGTGTATAGCATTTCCGGTACCAATTTTTTAAATGGAACTCCTGAACCATCATAGAATTTTGTAAACCACTCGTATAAATGAAGCCTAAGTGCCTGAATATAGACTAGTAATCCTTCAATCATCATCACACCTAGATTTCCTAGTATTGCCACTACTATTCCAACTGCAAAGTTACCACTGGAGAAAAAGAATTCTACTCCATTATTGGCTGTCCCCATTAAAGCGACATGTACTAGTAACATAATCCCAATTCTAGTATAACTAATTGTATTAGCAAATAATTCTACTAATCTAATTAACATAACTTCAATCAGCGTCATAAATAATTCTTCATTTACATTTCCATGAACTTTCAATTTTCCAAGTTTAACGCCCAAAGGAACTGCAATTATTTGTAGTATCATAGTTATCATAAGTATCAAGAACGAAATTTTTGTAACTATTTCTACAGTAACCCAATCACCGGCTATATTTGAGAAGAAGGGTGCAGGGTTTTGATTGGTATACATTTCAAGAACCTTATAGTTAGCACCTACTGCAGCTAACATCAGAGAAATAATTGACAAATACATTATCAGAGTTGGAAGACGGTTAGTAAGTACTTCATATTTCTTGCCTTGTTTTATTCCCTTATATATTGAAAATGCAAAAGCACTTACTAGGTGGGTAATACCTATATTGATTGAAAAAGTAAGAATAGTAAGTACAGTTTCTTCAGAAAAGTCTGCTGCATTTAATATTCCTATGAATCCTAATGATCTCAGATATTCACCACCGGGAACTTCAAGAATATGAAATCCAAAAGCCTCTCCTACTAGCAAACCTGCAATTACTGCAGCTATTCCTGATGCAAGTATTAATGTACCCCATTTTTTTAAATTTTCTGTTCCTCTTATTCTAAATGTAGCGCCAAGCAAGGCTAATAATGCACCTTGCCCTGCATCTCCAAACATTAACCCGTAAAAAATAGGAAATATGAATGCAATCATAGGGGTGGGATCTATCTCATTGGATTTAGGTGGACCTTGGGTAAGTGTTATTGGTTCAAAAGATCTAAAATAACGGCTATTCGCAAATAAAGTAGGTTCTTGATTTTCTTTTGACTGTTCAGAATCATGATCATGATCTTTCTCTATTTGAGAGGAACTATTATGTTTTTTATGCTCGAATATAGTTATCCATCTTTCATGTAACTTCTTGAAACTATCAGCCATTACAGTTGGAATGTATCCTTGAATAATAGCAAAATTCTTTAACCCTGCGGGTTTTCTTAAAGTTTCTAAAATCTCACGTACAACTTGAGAGGATTCTCTCAAATAAAGAATTGTTGAATTATTTTCTTTGCTTATCTTCAAAATATTAGAATCAATTTCTTTTTTCTTTATAGTTAATTCTTCAATTTTTGTAGTTAAATGTAGGAAAGATTCGCTTGGATTTTGAGAAAAAGTATTAGGTATAGCAATTTGTGATATATCAAAACTACGTATTGTTTTTCCTATTTTATCAGAATCATCAATGTTAGCAAAGATGAATAAAGCAGAATAAGTATCATTTAATTTCAATGTAAAAAGAGAGACATCTGAAAGAGAACGTTGAATCTCTGAGAAATCTTTAGTTTTAATAATAAACATATTTTGATATAATAATTTACTATTGTTAAGTTTGGATAGATCGACCTTTAGATTGGATACTACACTCAGAGTATCTTTTAATGTTTTATATTCATCAAGTTGCCTGTTTAAAGAATCTCTTTCGTTAATGATTTGTGAGGTTTCATTTACCAAAGTCTTTGAATCCCCTTCCAGTTTCAATATTAACTGTTCAATTTCAGAGATTTGTAATGCTTTTTTATTCTTTGGTGTACCCTTAATAAGAGCATCCATAATTCCAATTTCTGTTTTAATCCCTAACTCACGTACAACTTCATCGATACTTTGAAAGAGTTTTTGTGAACGTAAATGTAGATCATCCAGATTAGGATCAGAATATTCAGAATTAGAACTGATTGGATGAAACCATTTAAACTGTGCAAGCTGACTAGCAACTTTTGATGATTCCATCCTAGGAAGAATTAAAGTAACCTTAGCAAGCTGCGCTAAGCCCATCTCAAGAATTTGGATCATGTTACGACTTAAAATCTTATCTATGGAATTCAGAATATAGCTGCTAAAAAATCATTTTAGAATACAAAAATATCTATTAAAAAATTAAAAAACACAAAGAATTTCTAATTCCTCATACTTTTCCTTTACAGCTAACGAAAAAAGAGTATTTTCGTAGATGAGTAACCAATCTTTAACTCCCAGTACAGGTAGTTTTCTAATTAGAATCATATTATCAATCATTGTACGTAAATATACAATCTTAGGGATCTCAGTCAAATTAAAAAGTGAAGTAGATATATCTATTCCAGGACTACCACCCTGAATATTTACTACGAATGTATCATTTTTTTTATTTTTTATCTTAGAAGTAACGTAACTTTCTCCGATTTCAAATTTTTCTAAATCTAGCATTGCTTTTAGGAAAGAATTTTTACTTTTAGGAATTTCAGACGAGAGAGAATTAGAGAGTTCATCATAAAATACGTCCATAACAGTTTAGGATATAAATTAAGATATTATATTTTTTTAATTTTTAACAAAGTTCATATTAATTCTATCAGGTGAAATATAAAAAATTAAATTCCTTTGAAAATTTTTTTACTTTTTATATAAAAACTTATAATTATTATAAATTTTCTTTTTTATATTATTAATCTGGAAATTTATTTGTTTAATAAAACATAACTTTAAAAAAAAGGTCCTTTCAATATTATTTGATACTAGGTTGTCGGAGAAAAATGGAAATGGAAAAAAAACTAATTCTCAATTGATAAGAATTGAGGCTTTTATAAGAGAAGAAAAAGAAGATGATGTTTTAGTTGCATTAAATAAACTTGGAATACCTGCAACATTTTATGAATCAAAGGGAATAGGTAAAGGGGAAAAATATCAAATCAGATACGGTAGACGTGGAGATATTTCAACAATGCCCTATTCCAATAGAAGAACAGTAGAAACAATAGTTACTGAAGATAAAGTAGACGAAGTAGTGTCTATACTAAAAGATTCTGCAAAAATTGATAAATCAGGTGGAGCTGGAGGAATAATAGTAATTTCAAAAGTAGATGAAATTATAAGTATCTAATACTGTAACATTTCATAATCATTTTTATTTTGTTATAATACTAATTTGGTTTATACAAATATAAGAAGAAACCATTAGGTCAACTAATAACAAATTTTACTTTAGATAAGTGATAAATGTCAATATCATAATAATACAAATATGAATTTCTATTATTCATTTATCTTTACTATCTATCAATTTATTTAAATAAAAGAAATATTTTGAATTTAGAATTATTAAATGACACCGATTTACCCTGCGGTTTTTGTATCTAACAATTCAACAAAGTTATTGAATGAATCTTTAGGAATTACAGCTCCACATGCTTTATCATGACCTCCTCCACTTCCTCCTAAAGTTGATGCAATCTCATTTACAATTCTTCCTAAATGAACATTGCAATCTTTAGATCCTCTAATAGAAATAATAAAAACTTCTTTTTCTTCTTTGTATTTATAAACCATCGCAATTTTTTTTTCTGACATTCCTAGAACAAAATTTACTACTGTACTTGACGCCAGATCAAGATTATTTTGTACTAAAGCAAGATTATCTTTAGTTTTAATCTCATTAGAAAGGGAATTAATAGCATTAGATATTTTTTTTGCATATTTCTCTGCTTCTATAAACCCACCTTCAATTTCATGAGGGAATTTCATAGCAGATAATACATTAACAATATTGTACAGATATTCCTCATTGTTTTGGTTAGAAGAAATCATGTAAGACATTGCTGTCGATTCTAACATTAAAAATTGTCTGTCATATCGAGGTATCAGTGATGATGCTACAGGCTTGTTATCTAGATAATCAGTTAAGGCACCAGCAGCAGCAAAAAATGATGCATTGGAGGAAAGTTTTTTTTTATATTTATTATAAACATGAATACTGGTACATTCTTGAGTGGAGTGAATTAGATTTACTCCAATTTTTTTTATTTCCTTCTTTGCTTCTTCTTCAAGGTCATGATGGTCAATATAAATTACTTTATATCCTAAATTAACCATTTTACCTAATATAGAAATAAATCTGTGCTGATTTTTTTTGTTTAATCCAAGATCACAAATAAATATTCTATTATACCCTTTTGTTACGGGTATGAGATTTTTAAGCAATTTTTCAAGCTTATTTATAAGATTGGCATAATCTACTAATACTACAGACACTTTTTCTTTAAATGCAGAATTTATCAGTATAGCTGAAGATAGACCATCAACATCTTCTTTATGAGAAATACAAATTGTAATAGTCATTTTAGCGCTAATTCTATATTAAATATTATTTTCAATTTTATCAGTTTGGATTTTTTTCTTTCTAATTGTTAAAAGTGATGATAATAAGATAGTTGCAGAGAAAAATCCTGAAATAGCGATCATAACCATAAAAGGATCTACAATTTGTTCAGTTGCCATATACAATATCCAAAAACCATTATATATATACTATTAAGATGCCTATATTTAGTTAGGATTACTGTTTTAATTATAATTTTTAAAACCTTTAAATATTATTATTCAAATCGAATATTGTGTCAAATAATCAAAACAGTTCCATTCCAAAGATTGTAGCATTAGAAGTTTTGGAAAAGAATGGCGTAAATGTACAGAGATTAATAGAATTAATTAGAAAAGGTGTAGGCGCTGAGTTTACAACATATTATTATTATACAATTTTAAGAATGCATTGTACAGGTTTAGAAGGTGAGGGAATTAAGGAAATAGTAGAGGATGCTAGGATTGAAGATAGGAATCACTTTGAAGCAATGACTCCTAGACTATACGAATTAGGTGGAAGTCTACCACGAGATATTAGAGAATTTGCTGACCAAGCTGGATGTCCTGATGCATATTTACCTGATAACTGGCAAGATATCAATTCCATATTAAAGGTATTGCTAGAGGCAGAGCAATGTGCAATAAGGTCGTGGGGAGAAGTCTGCGATATGACTACAGGTAAAGATCCACGAACATATGATATAGCACAAAAAATAATGCAAGAAGAAGTTGAACACGAGGCATGGTTTATTGAACTTTTGTCAAAAAGACCATCCGGTCACTTTAGAAGAAAGTTTGTTGGACAATCTCCACATGTTAGTGAACAAGGCGGTTTAATACACCTCTAACCTCTTTAATCTTTTTTTATATCTTTATCTATTAATCTTTTTATGAAGAACTATAATACTTAATTAGGCGACTTTTTTTATAATATTTAAAGAATGAGACGAAGAACAGCAGAGATGATTATGATATGTTCAGGAATAGGAATAGCAGCAGGTGCTGGGGGTATGAATATTACTTACATGATTTATGGAGGATTAGCAATCTTGGGGTTAGGCGTAATTTCAATATTTTGGAGATAACTTTCATAAACAACAATATGTTATAAAAAGATCAAAAAGGTGTTTTTATAACAATTTTGGATCCGAACACAATTTTTGATAAAATAAATGATGCACAATGTAATAATAAATCAATTACAGTATTACATGATTTTTTTATTGACAGAATAATCAAAATTAAAAATATAGATGAATTTTTTGTATTTATAAAAGAAAAAACAAAGTATGGAGGTGGAAGCATCAGAGGAATACCGACCACACAATTTGAAGGAGGAAATGCCGTAAATATTGCTTATTGTCTTGGAAAGCTTGGATTTGATGTAGATTTATTCACTATAACTGATGATTCAAGTCACATGAACTTAAAATATTTTTTTAATGATTTACCTAAAGTAAGATTGCACTTATCATATGGAAAACCAGGATACACAACGTCACTAGAAATCCATAATTGCATAGACTTGAATGATTCTAATATAATGATTAGTGATGTAGGTGAGAATTCAGATTTTGGACCAGACAGACTAAGTTCTCCCGATGATAAAGAAATATTAAATAACTCTGATGCTGTTATTCTTGTAAATTGGGCTAGCAATTGGAAAGGTACTCAACTTTTAAAATATGTATTTAAAAATTCACCTAAAGCATTACATTTTGTTGATCCTGCAGATATTCAAACGCGGAGTAATGAATTTTGCTCATTACTAAGGGATCCAAACAGTATGATAGATATTCTAAGTATTAATGAGAATGAATGTAATTCTCTACTCTTTGAATTAGATCTCGAAAAATATTTCTTAAGTAAAAAATATAACCGCAACAATATAGAACTAGCTAGTAAAGAGTTAGCAAAAAAAATAGGGGTATTTATCGACTTGCATACACGATATGGTTGTGCTTGTTCTAATGGAGATGAGGTGTATTTTGCATATAACATAAAAAATACTATTGTAAAAAATTTAACAGGTGCAGGCGATTCGTGGGATGCGGCTGATATTATAGGACATCTTATTAAACTACCCCCACAAGATAGGTTGTTTTTTTCTAATGCTTTTGCTTCATTATATATATCAATAGAGAACAGACAATTAATTTCACTAGAGAGATTTTTTGAATATTACACTAATTTTTTTAATAATTAAAATAGCAAATAAAAATATAAAATAAAAAAACTTATTACTAATTCATATTTGATCAATAGATTTAAATTTTTTAATAAAGTAAATAAAATAAATTATATTATTTTGTAAGTGCAGTTTTTGTTACTAATTCTTCAATTTTTTTGTTTATATCTAAAGTCACTTTAAGTAAGTCTGGTGTCCATCCTCTTTTTCTGATAAATGTAGATAAGGCTTTAGTATCTTTTGGCAAACATGCACCTTCAAATGGTCTACCTGCGATAGTTCCATATTTACCTATACGTTTATCCAGGGATACGCCTAAACTTACAGCTCTATCATCTATACCTATTTCTTTACATAACATTCCGATTTCATTAAAGAATGATATTTTTAATGACAAGAAGCAATTAGATGTATACTTGATCATCTCTGCAGCCTTAGGACTAGTAACAATAATTTTTTCGGTAAGGGGTTTGTACAATTCCTGTAATAATTTAGAAGTGCCTTCAACATCTTCTCCTATAATTACTCTATCAGGAATAAAAAAATCTTCATATGCACTTTCTTGTCGTAAAAACTCTGGATTATAACAAACATCATAATCGTTACCTCTAGTTTTGTTACATTCGTGATCCAGATAATCAATTACTATTTCATTCATAGTTCCTGGCAACATAGTACTTCTAAAAACTATCAAGTTATATTTAGTCGATTCATTTAATGCTTCTTTTATTGAAAAAAGAGCAGTCTTAACCTGAGACAAATCTTGTTCATCATTATCGCCAGTAGGTGTATTAACACAGACAAATGTAATATCACTCTGCTGCAAAGCATCCTTGACGTTATGAGCAATCTTAAAGCCTTCTTTCTTTAACGTTTCCATCCTATTTTTAGAAATATCATAGAAATGAACGTTGTGACCTAGCTTATGAAATCCTTTTCCCGTGGCAGAACCAACTACCCCGGATCCAATTATAGAAATTTTTACCATTACTGTTCCACAAACCTCTTTTTATAAAAAAAAACGCAAATTAATATATAAGTACTACTATCTCTTTTTCACTTATATAGTTAGAATGAATTCTTTTAAATATTCTTCTATAAAATATTATTAGGAATTTTAAATATAAAACTTATCTCATAAACAAATGTTGCTATTTTTCTTTAATATTTTTTTTAATAAAAATTTTACGATCTATATATAAATTAGAAGGCCTCATTATATAAATAACTTAGATGTACAGATTAATGGATACAAGAGCATCAGAGGAAGTTACGATTGCTTTAATTATTTCAGTCTTATCAGTACTTCTTATTTTTTCTTTTATATACGTTTTCTCACCAAATTTTTTTAGTAAAATATCTCTCTTAGAACCAATTCAATCTCTAGTTTTAAATATTTCTGAATTTTTTGGCTATGTGGCTATTAATTACTATCAACTAATATGGATATACATACCACTTGGAATTATCGGGCTTTGGAGATGGAGTGTATGGGTATTTAAAAAATCTACCTCATTTTTATACAAACCGAAAGTCCCTTCTAATGATAGAAGCTATCACAAATACAGCATAATTACTCCTGTTTATAATGAAGATCCAAAACTTTTTGATCAGGCATTAAGATCATGGATTAAAAATGAGCCTAATGAGATAATCGGGGTTATAGACCAAAGTGATAGCCGTTGTATTGAAATTTTCACTTCTTTTGCAAAAAATTATTCATTTATGAAGCTTCTCATCGCAACGAAGCCTGGTAAAAGACCTGCACTGGCTAAAGGAATAAAAGAAGCAAGAAATAAAATTGTTGCTCTTGTAGATAGTGACACAATATGGGCAGAAAATATTAGGAAATCCATACTCTCTCCTTTTGACGATCAACTAATAGGTGGCGTTACAACAAGGCAACATCCTATCGAAAGAAAGACAATATGGCAAAAAATAACAGACATTTTTTGGGATATGAGAAATTATTATGACCTACCTGCTCAGACTGCAATGGGTCAAGCCCTTTCGTGTCTGTCAGGTAGAACTTCGCTATATAGAAAAGACATTATAATGGAAGATTTGGATAATTTTCTTAATGAAATAGTATTAGGAAAGAAGAAAGAATCTGGAGAGGATAAATGTTTAACAAGAATTGTTCAAAGCAAAGGTTGGAAAACATATTATCAGAGCAATGCCGTAATATACTCATATGCTGCTCCGGATTTTAAGACTTTTTGGAGTCAACGATTAAGGTGGTCAAGAAATAGTCATAATTCAGATTTAATAAGTTTGTGGGATGGATGGGCATGGAAGCATCCATTCTTAGCTTTTCACATAATAGATAGGTTTATTTCCATCTTTACATTGTTTTTTGGTCCAATATTCTTCGGTATATCCCTTTATTTGAATCACTATGTATTAGCGGTATCCATTTTACTTCTATGGATGATAGGCCGAGGAATTAAAATTTTGCCACATCTAAAAAGACATCCGGGAGATATTCTACTTCTTCCAGTCTATGTAGTAATCAATTTTATGATTGCGATAATAAAACTATATGCCTTAGTAACAATCAGGGATCAGAAATGGATTAGATCAAAAAATAGGAAATCAGATAATTCCACATTCAAAAAGATAAAGAATTTAATATTAACAAGCGAAATAATAGGATCATTAGTTTTTATAGTAATATTCATAATTCGTTAAAAATTTAAAACCAAAAATCGGTATAGCTTTTATATTCAAATATAATTTCACTATAGATGGGTAGAGTAAATAAAGGTATTAACTGTAGCATAAAAGACTGTACTGAACAAGCAGAAAGATCTATGAGTGAGAGCAAAGGAAGAATGGCTAATGACTTGGATATTTCCTCAACTAATAAAAGAATCTATTTATGTAGAAATCATTATAAAGAATGGAAAAAAGCTACAAAAGAAGATCGAGAAACAGAACGAGCGAGATGGAAATAAAAGATTAGACAAGGTAAGATGAAAGATGCGTTTATTACAATTGCATGCAGACTTCATAGAATATGAACCTATTGAAGAGGAACTTAATGATGCAGAAAAAGATATACCAAAATCGAAAATCAGATTAGAAAGTTTAATAGTTGTTTTTGTATCAGTAGAAAAGGGAGATAATAAAAGAACTATAGAAAAAGCAATAGAAGAAGTTAGAAGTTACTCACAAAATTTAAAAATTAATAGATTATTGATTTATCCTTATTCTCACTTAAGTTCTTATTTGGCCTCTCCAAAATATGCTTTTGAAATTATCAAAGAATTGGAAACAAACTCTAGAAAGGTACTAAACGAGGTTTTTAGAGCTCCATTTGGATGGACTAAGACCTTCAATATAAAAGTAAAAGGTCACCCATTAGCGGAAAATTTTAAAGTAATTTCGGATGAGCAATTTCTTACTGAAGGTAAAGATAAGAAATTTCAGAAAGAGGATCTAAAACAACATTTTCTTGATACAGGGCCTGTTTCATCTGCTTTAAAATCAGAGGAAAAACAACAATCTCTCTGGTTCATTTTAGATACAAATGGAGTATTAATACCATTAGAAAGATTCAAAATAGAAAAAAATAGTAATTTGAAAAGGTTTTTAGAATATGAAACATCAAAAAGGAGAGCTGCCGATGAACAACCTCCTCATGTAATTCTTATGAAGAAAATGGCTATTGCAGATTATGAACCAGCTTCTGATGCCGGTAATATGCGATACTATCCAAAAGGAAGATTGATGAAATCATTAATAGAACAGTTTGTAACCAGGAAGGTTCTTGAATACGGCGGAATAGAAGTTGAAACTCCCATAATGTATGATACAAAGCATCCATCTATGGAAAGTTATTTCAATCGCTTTCCTGCCAGGCAATATAATATACTATCAGATAATAAACAATTATTTTTACGATTTGCAGCATGTTTTGGTCAATTTTTAATGGCTAAGGATTTTCATATTACATATAAAAGTCTCCCATTGAAACTTTATGAGTTAACAAGATATAGTTTCCGTAGAGAAAAAAGTGGAGAACTCGTAGGACTCAGAAGATTAAGAGCATTCAGTATGCCTGACTGTCATGCATTTTGCAAAGATATAGAACAAGCGAAAGATGAATGTTTAAAACGGTTTGATCTCTCTATAGACGTATTAAACGGATTTGATATAAAAATTGAAGATATAGAAATGGCAATAAGATTTACTGAATCATTTTATAATGAAAATAAAGATTTTGTTGGTCAGATTTCTAGAAAATTTGGAAAACCAATCTTAGTTGAAATGTGGAAGGATAGATTTTTTTATTTTATTTTAAAATGGGAATTTAATTATGTTGATAGTCTAGGAAAAGCAGCCGCACTATCAACCGACCAGATCGATGTAGAAAATGGAAAACGATACAATATTGAATATATAGATGAGCAAGGAAACAGAAAGAATCCAATAATATTACATAATTCACCGAGTGGAGCTATAGAAAGAATTATTTATACACTATTAGAAAAAGCTGCTAAAATAAAACAAGAGGGTCAAAGACCTCAATTTCCTATTTGGTTATCACATACCCAAGTTAGGATTATACCTATTAGGAATGAGCATTTGCGAATTGCAGAAAATATGGAGAATATTCTTTCTAACAGTCAAATAAGAACAGATATAGATGACAGACAAGAATCTCTTGGTAAAAGAATACGGGAAGCAGAAACAGAATGGGTTCCATACATATTAGTTATTGGAGATAAAGAAGCTGAATCTACAACTTTGGTAATACGTGATCGTAAAGCCGGAAAACAAATTGAATCCAACATAGTAGAATTAATAGAATCTGTAAGAAATGAAACAAAAGATAAACCATTTATGCCATTAAATTTGCCCAAGTACCTTTCCAAACGACCACAAATAATGGTTTAAGTATTTATCACATCTTTCAATTTAATTATTAACTTACCAATCTATATGACATTTATGGAATTATGAATTTTATCATCATTCTTTTGTTCCAATTACATTTACTTGATCTTCCTGCTGGTTTAGAGTACTATTGTTAGTATTAAAAGAGGTACCTTTGCTATTATCTCCATAAATTGCCTGGTATGCAGTTTTTACTATATCAAAATAAGGCGTAGTTTCTATCTTTCCATTGGTTATATTAATCAAGTTAAAGTTTTGTACTTGATGAGAATCTACTCTCCATTGCCAAAAGGCAGAGCCCCATACATCAAGATTCTTAAACACATCTACTAATTTGGTTGCTTCACTTTGATTAATACTGCTAAATGTTTCATTTATAAATGTGACAATTTCTCCTTCTTCATCAATAATTTTATCTCTCTGAACATTATTCCATTCTCCTACGTATAGTGAAACATTTGCCAGTTCAGCGGCTTGAACAAAATTACTCAATCTTGATTCCTGATACTCATTTTCTTGTGGGACTCCGTATACGCTTATTTTAAATACTAAATTACTCACATTCTTTGGTGCCATTTTTGCTAGATTAATTGGATTTAATTCAATAGGACTTTGTAAAGATACAGGAATATTCATACTATATGCAATAGTTTTATCTGTATATTTTCTCAGAAAATCTGCGATAAATGTATTATATTTTTGTATTTTTTCCCATTGATTCTTATCATGGACTTGTGGTTCACTTAAAATTTCATAGCCTACAGTACTTGTATGGTTATCAACAGTATCCAGAACTTTTTTGAAGAATTCTGTTTGTAAGGTCCAACCATCGTTTGCATCTTTGTCACGAACATTTCTATCCCACCAATTTGTCCACCATACCTTAGCGGTAGGATATTTCGTACCACCACCACTTCCATAGAAAAAGGCAAAATCGGCTTCAAATAATGAAAAGGGAAAACCAGTACCTCGTTGAGGATTGAGATAAGACGATGTATGAAACTGGTGGTTATCATATAGAACTTTAATATTGTATTTATCAGCAGTATTTGCAACTGTCTTTAATTCTTCAATGAATTCCGTAGGATTTTTTACAAAGGATTCCCAGAAAATCAAGAATCGAACATGATTTAAGCCATTAGAGGAAAGGATCTTAAAACTCTCTTCAAAATAATTATTTGGAAGATCATAATTTGTTTCTCTAGCTTGAGATGTTCTAGTATAAAAGCCATGCATATTAACACCATTATACGGTGGACCGCTATCGGTGGTTGCATTATTGGCGACACCACCAGATATTTGCTGTAAAGGTAAAGTATAAAAAATGGTATTGGAGACGAGCAAAGTAAAAAAGAATAAGACAAGATATTTAACTGTATTATCTTTAACTACACGCTGTAATTTCATAAACCAATATTACTTGATTAATTTTATATAAATGTGTGTCTCTTCCCCCCCTTCTTACTAGAAGTATGTTATTTAAAAAAAATAGATAATAACTACCTTTAATTTTGTCGTCATTTATATAGCATATTAATTTAATGTAGTAACGCAAGTGTTTAGTATTAGAAGTATTATAATTTTAGGTATTGTTGTATTTTCTTCTTTGTTAATTTTAATTTTAGCTAATAGTATAGATACTTCATTTGCAGTTGATATTCACAGTCCATTAACTAATAATTCTGAATCTGAAAATAATAAGGTTATAAAAAGTAATAATAATCCCATCAGTAAGCAAGATATTTGTTTGAGATATGAAAACATTACAAAAACTATCGTAGTTTGTAATGGGACAGTAGATGTTCCTACTATTAATGATTTTTTTAATAATAACTCGGATATTCTAGAAATGACAGGAGAAAAAGAATGGCTATTGAAGTCTAATATTTTGATACTTGAAAACGGCACATTAAATATTAGTGGTCTGAACACTCAAATACTTAAAATAGATTCTGATTCTTCCAATGATATTGCGTATTCTTTAATTTCAAGGGGCAATTTGATTATAGATAATACAAATATAACATCATGGAATTCAACAAGTAATGAAGTTCCTGAATTAAGCACTCCTGAAACTCCACGAGCTTATATATGGACATTCTGGAACTCGGCAGGAAAAACTAATATCACGAATTCATTTTTTGAAAACCTAGGATATAAAAGTCATTTAGGCACAACAGGAATAACATTTTTTTCTGGTGATGGTAGTCTAATTCAAAACAACACAATAATTAATAATTATTTTGGATTACACTTAGCCAATGAAGTTTCGAATATCTCTATAAAGAATAACAGTATTTCAAGAAGCCAGTTTGATGGTATTAACTTGGCCTCAAATACAAACAATATCGACATACTAGAAAACAGAATTTATGAAAACAATTTACATGCCATAGTTTGTAAAAAAGATTGTAATAATATAAAAATAAAGAATAACATTTTAGAAAATAATATCGGTATTGGAATTCTATTAGAAAGAAATTCGAGCATAAATTATGTTGAATCAAACAATATTAGATCCAACACAATGGGAATGATGGTTGCTGAATCATCAAAAAATGATATAATAATGAATAACTTTGTAGGAAATGGTAATGGAATTTTCCTGAAGAATACAAAGAATAATCTCATTAATTCAAATAACATAACCAACAGCAATAACTATGGGATAAACATATACAATAATTCTACTAATAATATAATTCAAGGCAATAATATAAAAAGGTCTCTGAATAGTGGAGTAAATATTGCAGATTTTGGAACTAATAACAATAAATTGATAAATAACTACATTGCTGAAGGACCTAACTATGGCTTAAAATTTGATAAAACATCTAATAACATATTAGAAAATAATATAATAGAAAATAATCAAAATGATGATTTCTTTGTAAGACAATCCAAGGATAACAGGATAATAAATTCTTTTTTTAATTATACTGAATTCTTGCTGAATGATAAAAAAAGTAACATGATAATAACTGATACAATGAATAAAATTATTGATGGGAATAATATTACTAATACAGTCTATAAACAAAATAATACAATAATACTTAATTCTAATAATAATTTTACCAAATTAAAAACTATTGATATGTCTGTGAACCCAGAGTCATCCTATGTAAATATCACAAAAGTAAACTATGATTTAGAAAAAAATAAAGAATACAAAAGGATTGATTTAGTATACCCTGAATTAGGAATTGAGACAAAATTTGTTGTAGGAGGATTTAATCCAGGAAATCAAGTACTGGTAAAGGTGAACAAAGAGATAAAAGATCTAATAACAATTGATAATAATAACAGTACTACAGAATTTAATTTGAAAAATGATCAATTATCATATAGACTGGAGTTTGAATTAACGACTACACCAATTTTAATTACTATTATAATCCTATCTATTTTAATTTTAATATCTATCGGTATTTTCTTTTTAATAAGAAAAAAAAGAAAAAACAGAGAAATAAATAAACAACAAACGAAAATTTAAATTTATAAAAGATTCATCTCGTGATCGATAAAATAAAACTAAGTTTTACTAAACAATTTTTTCAATCTAACAGACCATACCATATAATCAAAAACAGTATTGTATTCAGGTAAGAATTTTTTTTTAGTGATATTCTCTTTTTCTTTGATAAATGTTTATTATGAGTGTTTCAAAAAATTAGTAAGACTGTTCTATTGTTATAGATAATTTATAAAAACTTAAGTATTATAAATGTAAAAAAATAGTATGAGAGAAAGTGAGAAAGAAAAAAGGATCCAAAAACCAAGGATTTATGATGATGAGACCTTGGAAAAAATGAAAAAATATTATAATATTGATGATTCTACAGAATTATTAAGATTTATCAGATCTAATGGGCTACATAATGAAGAACATTATGATAACAGATAAAAGATATAATCGAACCATTAAAAATTCAATCACCTAGGTACCTACAAGCTAAAATACTAGAGAGGAAGATTTTGTTCAGTACAAATAGATTGCAAACCTACTATGGGCATATTCAGAACTATCACATAAAGTACACAATGGAACACCATTATCAAATAACCTTGATATCAATATTTCTTAAAATTATCCTGTATTATTAGCTTTTATCTTTTTCAAATATTTGAGTCAATTGAATACTCCCATTTTTTACTATTTCCATCTTCAGCTGATAACCAATGAGTAAAATATTTTATACCTTCTTCCAAAATATTATTTTTAACTTCAATAATACTAAAAGCCTTATTATTATTGGGCTAGGATCTGAGCTTTTTATTTCTAAATGGTTTTTGATAAGAGAAATATAGCATTATCAGGAGCTTCAAAATTTATAATTATCAGATATACAGATATAAGTATGTGTCTTATTTTTTAAGATTTAATTATTTATATATAGTCATTCAATGATTTATTTTCTATTAATGGTAATAGCAAATTTACTTAAGGAGTTTGTAATTTGTAACAGGATAGTAAAAATTATAATTGATAAAATAAAAGTTGTGTTTAAAGTAACAGTATTTTGATAAGTTAGAATCTCAATCATCACCAACCTTGAAAATTTTATAAATTTTACCATTCTTAGTATTTGCTGCCAAGACATAAACATCTCCATCTATAGGATCTATCTTGATATCGGTTATTATGTCAAAACCTGTTCCAAAAATCACAGAATCTAATTCATCAGGTTTATTTACCACTTTATCAGACAAAGATCCTTCTAATTGCAATCCTGTTCTTGTTTGATTAAGGTCAAAATGTAGTAGGGTTCCATTTTTTACGCCACCTACTAACACATCATCCATATATTTTTGTCCTAACGTTGAAGAATGAATAAATGCAATGGTTGTTGGGGCTATCGTGTCATTCCATGTTAATACAGGATCATAATATTTACCATTACCATTGAAATTCATTAATTTACTTTTGTCAAACTCCTTATCAGAAAATTCACTATACATAGAAGATAATCCTAACACCTGTCTCCATCCACTATTAAATCCAGGTTTGATGATATTAATTTCATCACCATAATGAGATCCATTTTCAGTATCCCATAAAAATCCGGTAACATTATCAAAACCAATTCCAAAACTATTTCTTACACCATATCCATAATATTTGTCTAAAAGTCCTCCCTCTCCTAAGGTAAACCCATCATTGACAGTTTCTCCATCAGGTGTTATGCGTAGGACTCCTCCTCTACCATCAGGTAAAGATGTCCCCTCTAGATTTGAAGCAATAGTATCACCGGTTGGATCTTTTAATCTATTTAAGTCACCCATAATAATATACAAATTATTATCGGGGCCAATTTTCATAACTCCTCCATTATGTGAAGGGCCTGGTAAATAAGGTAGATCAAGGAGCAGGACAGGGTTTATTAGAGTGTCATTCACAAAATCAAATCTGTATACCCGATTTCCTAAAATTTCCCCATCATCTTCGTTCTCTGTTTCAGTTACAAAAAGAAAAACAAATTTGTCATCGGGATTATAATTACTAGCATGTTTGGTTTTAGATATATCCAATACAGCTATACCTAATAAACCTCTTTCACTCTTTGTTGCTACATTTAAATCTAAAAGATCACCAACGACCTCTCCATTAGTTACACGTTTCACTTTTCCCGTATTTTTTTCTATAACTAAAAGATCATCATTTCCTATAAACTCCATTCCAGAAGGAAACTTCAATTTATCAACAATTAATTCTGTTTTTAAATTAGTATCTTTTAGTATTGGTATAGAAGGCTCTTGTTTTAATTTTTTCGTCGACTGAGCCTCTATTTCACCAATATTATCTATATATATTAAACTGGCACACGTTACAACAGTAATAAGTAATATTAGAGAGATCATTGTAGTGTAATGATTATTATACATGCATTAAGTCATTGGAATACATCATATTTGAATCTATACCAATAAAAAATTTATAAAGACATATCTATTATTATTATTATCAAAAAACTAAAAAGTAATAATATTTAATTATTTTCTCTTATAATTTATCTTTATATCCCTACATATGGACAAATATTTATTTATTATTTTTATAGCTTAGTAGTTTGCTCTTATATCAAGTTGTTTCAATATTGGAGATTGTTTCAAATTTGTATATGGATAAATATTAGTTTTGTATTTTGGTAAAGTATTATTTGGTTTAACACTTTCCACTAGATGAGTCTGATTGTATAAGTTTTTATGAAAATTACCTCTCTTACTCTCTTCTTTAATTATCTTTTTATAACCTGAATCATCGATTACTATGAAATATGGTGTATCTAAAGGTCTTGTAGAATAATAACTTCTATCTTGATAAGAAAGATCAAAAACATGTCTAGGCATCCATATGTAAAGAGGATTTCCTATCATAGTCACAGTATCATTTCTTTGTTGTAAATGTTGTATCAATACAGCATGTGTCTTAATTATTACAGAATTAGCATCAATTGTAATTAATGAAAAAATCGAAATTAATCCAACAATAGCAATAACTGATACCACGAAATACGGAATAGTATTTCTGATTTTAGAGATAGGTATCAGGTTGGATAAATCTACAATTAACCTTGCTGCAGCAATAGCAAATACAGGAAATAAAGGAACTACATGGAATGAAGATACAAAGTCAAGCCAATATAGGAACAAAAGAAATGGTATACTAAATAACAATATGAAGAAATCTCTTCTAACTGCAGCATAAAGAATTCCGGCCATCCCCAATGAAAATGTTAAGGGATCATTTTGAAGGAAAGTAGCTAGAGAATTAATTAGAGGTTTACTCTCCCTTTGAGTTTGATGTAATACATCTTCTATCCAAGTGTCAAAATCACCGATAGAATAAGCGTGTGCAGGCCATATCATAGGTATTAAAATAACTGGTAAAAGCCAAAGTCCAAAACTTTTTAATTTATTGTTGCCACTATTAGTCATTACAATATATCCAACTAATGGCATCATAACAAAAATTGGAATCTTTGTAAATATCGCTAGACCAAGAAATACCCCAGATAATAAAATTAAAGATATATTTCGTATTCCTAGATTATTATTTTGTTCTTGGTTTGAGTTACTTTTTATATAAAGGGCTAATAGTATAGAAGTCAATAGCAGAGGAAGTTGTATAGACTCTAAAAATATTCTTCTTAATAACCACCCATATGGTATGACTGCAAATAGAATAGATGCTAAGAGTGCTATTTTAAACCCATATCGTTTTTCTGTAATTTTGTATATTAGCAACGTATCTAATATAGCAAATAAACCCATAATGAGTCTTGGAATAAAATAAAGTGATTCTACTGAATCGGCATCTGGAGATGGATTTAAGATATCAGGATAACCAATTATTCCTAGGATACCAGCCAATAACACTTGTCCAAAATATGGAGCAAAATATCTATCTTGTGGTTGAAGACCTTCCCCTTCCAATGTAGACATAGCTTTACGCATATAATGACCCTCATCCACATGGAGACTAGGAAAACCTGTTATATTCCAGAGACTTGTAAAAGAACTTAATACTAGAGGTATGAAAATTAAAAGGATTTTTTTATTCCTAGGACCACTACTTTTAGTCATTTGATTCAAAATTAATCACCCATCATATATGACAAAGAATTAACTAGAAGATTTCTTGATTCTAATAATCATCTTTGTATCCATAATGCAAGAATCAACAAATTTATTTCTTTTGTTGATTGCGTCCATACCTATATAACTGCCATACTGAACCTATATAGTCAAAAATCACACTAGATCCCATCTTGCTTTTACCTGATTTTCTATCCATGAAAGTATACGGTAGCTCGAATATTGGAATATCTTTTGATTTTACAAGTATTTCTAGCAGGATTTTATAACCCTTTGTATCTATTTTTAGATTTTCGAGAATAGGTCTAGGCACGGCAAAAAAACCCGACATTGGATCTGTAACATTATTTACATTTAGACCAAATTTCGCAATAACAGCTGCAGCTTTACTTATCAGTCGCCTTTTAAATGGCCATCCAACTATAGATCCATCCTTTGTATAACGAGAAGCTATAACTATTGAATTAGAATTATCTAGCAATTTTTCTATTATTTTTGGTATCATTTCAGGTGGATGAGAAAAATCTGCATCCATAATGAGGACATAATCACCACAGGATGATTTGACCCCTTCTAAGATAGCTGGAATTAAACCATTTTTGACTTTTCTATTAATAATTTTAATTGAATATGGCTTTTCTTTAAAATTTGCATTTCCTCTTTTAGGTCTAACATCACCATCTATGTAATTTTGTGCAACATTACTAGTACCATCTGGAGAATTATCATCCACTATTATAATTTCTGTAAAAACATTAGGAGCTAAATTTTCTTTAATTTTATCTAATAATCTTATAATATTTTCTGATTCATTATACGTGGGAATAATTATTGAAATGGTGTACATATTCTTTGTTTCAAATATTTCTTGATGATTTGTTTGCACTTATTTTTGATAACATACATCTGCGTATTAAAATTATCGTGATTTATATTTATAACATTTTTTAGTATTTTTTTACTACAAAAATTTATTAATATTTTTTACCATATATAATTACTATTATTATATAATTTATTAACATTTGCTATCTCCACAAATATAATATTACATAAATTTCATAAACTAACTTGATATTTATGCTAAAATGCTATAAAATATAATGCTATAAAATATAATATTGAACATTCTTATATAAGATATAGGAATACCGTTTAAATCTCTTTTAAAAATAGTATTTCTGTATATTTGTATTACTATAACATTCATGATATCATTAAGATTAAATCAGAGATAAATTTACAAGAGTTAGAATATTTTTCGTCCAAAGAATTTTACGATTCAGATATTACGCTAATGGTAAGATCTTTTTCCAAAGATCCTGATATGTCTAAATTTAGAGCTACGAGGAAATTAATGACAGATAACTTTGAATCTGGAGGTTCATCTTATACTATCAAATATACAGAACATTTTGGTTCTTCAGGAGCTCAATTCCAAATAAAATTTAATGGAAGCAAAATAGAGGTATCAATTAATGAATTAATATCAAGATCAAAACATGTGACTTATGTGAATTTAATAGAGCCTATTCTCCGATTTCTCTTTCTTTCCAAGGAATACATTCTTTTACATTCTGCGTGTATGTCCTCTCCAAATGGTCAAGGTTTTTTCCTTTCAGCGCCTCCAGATACTGGCAAGACAACAACTGTAATAAAATGTGTTAAACATGGATATTATTTTTTGTCAGATGATATGACTATAATCAAACTGCCAAATAATGCAGTATGCTTTCCCAAATCAATGACAATTAGTGCCCATACCTATAGAACAGCAGTTGAAGCACAATCATCATCTCCTAATAGTGATAATGATACAAATGATAAAAAAGGAATGAGAATTAGAAGTTTAATTCACTCAAAAACTGGAAGGAGTTTGATGCATAAATTGGCGGATCATAATGTACCAATCTTTACAATTAATACAATTGGACAGTCAAGGATAAAACCTCCAAAATACCATATTAGCGACATTATAAAAGATGCGAAAATTCAAGATAAAACAACAATCAATTCTCTTTTCTTTTTGGAAAAAGGCGGTGAGGGAGAAAAAGTAGAAAAAATGGAAAGGATTTCTATAGATGATGCATTAAAAAGAGCGATAGAAAATAGTGATGATGCATTTCTATTTCCACCATATAGTGATTTAATAAAATACATACGAATTGAAGATAAAACAGCATATAATCTTTTAGAGGCCGAGAAAAAAATGATGGAGGAATTACTATCTAGTATTGATTGTTATATCCTAAAAAGTAGCGGAAGAAAATGGTCTGAAATGATACTCGATAAATTCTCTACATAATTATAAATTCACTAATCTTTTTTAGAAATACTAAAAAATATGCATTTTTATTTTAGTATTCAATAATTTATCGTTGTTTTTTTTCTATACTAATGTAGTTAAGCGAAAATACGCATCTATTAAAAAGAAAAAGATGGAAATAGATGGAAATGAAAAATTAATCCATATCCATGCCGGGCATGCCGCCCATTCCACCCATTCCGCCGGGCATGCCGCCCATTCCACCCATTCCGCCGGGCATTCCACCTCCAGGTGGGCCTCCTTTAGATTTACTTGATGCAATAACATCATCAATTCGTAAAAGCATGCACGCTGCTTCAGTAGCAGACTTGATTATTTGTTCTTTAATTACAACAGGCTCTAATATATTTTGTTTAAACATATCTGAAACCGTGGTACTCCTTACATTAACACCAGTCCATTTCATTCCCTTGTTTTGTTTTGCTCTTAACTCTGCCATTGTATCGATTGGATCCATACCAGCATTAGTAGCAAGTGATATTGGAATGGTTTCTAATGCCTCTGCAAATTTAATTACCGCTAATTGTTCTCTGCCTTCTAAAGTGCTAGACCAATTTCTTATATGTGTAGCAATGTAAGCTTCTGGTGCTCCTCCACCTGCTACTATAAATGGTTTTTCTAAAACATCTTTCATAACCATCAGTGCATCATGAAGAGAACGGTCGGCTTCATCTACGACTCTTTGCGAACCACCTCTAACCAGAATGGTTACTGCCTTTGGATTTTTACATCCCTCTATGAAAACCCATTTATCATTTTCAACCTTTCGTTCTTCGACTACGTCGGCTGAACCAAGGTCTTTCGAAGAAAGATCATCAATATTATTTACAAGTCGTGCGCCTGTGGCTTTAGTTAGTTTTAGCATATCACTTTCTTTAACACGTCTAACTGCAAGTATACCATCTTTAGCAAGGTAGTGTTGTGCAAGATCATCTATCCCTTTTTGACATAGTAAAACATTTGCGCCTGAACTTTTAACTTTTTCTACCATTGCTCTTAACATATTATTTTCCTCTTCAAGGAACATTTGCATTTGCTGAGGATCACTAATACGGATTTCTGCACTCATTTCAGTTTTTTCTATTTCTAATGGAGAATTGATCAATGCTATTTTCGCTTTTTCAATTCTTTTTGGCATTCCACTATGAACAACTTCTTTATCAAGAACTATTCCTTTAATAAGAGAAGTATCCTGCATAGAACCACCTGCTTTTTTTTCAACCTTAATATTGTCAAGATCAACTTTTAGAGTTTTTGTTTTTTCATTCGAGTCGGCTATCATTTGTGTAGCGTCTACGACTATTTTACTTAATACAGGACTATCTTCTGAAACTAACTTTGAATACATACTGGTATTCGCAATTTTTGCTAAAAGATCCCTATCATCAGTTTTTACTTTAATAGCGATTTTATCTAATGTTTGAAGAGCTTCAATGGAAGCAGCAGTATAACCATCAACAATAACTGATGGATGAACGTTTTTGTCAATCAATTCTTCTGCTTTTTCTAATAACGCACCAGTAAAAATGACTGAAGATGTGGTACCATCGCCGACCTCATTATCTACTGATTTGGCTACTTCTACGACCATTTTTGCTGCTGGATGTTGGACATCTATTTCTTTGAGGATAGTAGCTCCATCATTTGTGATGGTAACATCTCCTAGAGAATCAACTAACATTTTATCCATCCCTCGTGGACCTAGACTAGATTTCACTACTTCAGCAACCAATTTAGCCGCAGTAAGATTATTTTTTTGTGCCTCTCTTCCTTTATTTTCCTTTGTTCCTTCTCTTAAAATTACGACCGGCATTCCGCCAGCGCTTGTTTGAATTTGGCCCATACTCATATTCATTCACCTAATATAATAAACACATTTCAAATAATCCTATTTTTATAGTTTTACACGATTAATATACTTAATATCAATTCTTTACATTTAATTTCTTCTTTTTTTCTTCAAATTTGGATCTAAAATTGGATACATTAATAATAAAACGTTCATGTTTTCCTTCCCCGATTTTTTCAATATTATCATATGCATCTACATTAAACATTACTCTTCTATTTTTAACAGATTCTATTATTGCTTTCAACCTAATTGTTGAACCTACTGGAGTTATAGCAAGATGTTTAATATCAACAATGGTTCCAACTGAATCCCACTCCTTATCTTTTAAAACGAAATCCTTTAAAAGTAGTCTACATGTTTCTTCCATTTCGGAAATCAATGAAGGAGTAGACAGAACATTTTCTCCTTCCCATAAAAAACTGGTAGTCTGGTTTGAATTAGTTGTTATAACTCTCACTTTTGTAGCACCAATTTTTACATCAAATTCCAATTAAAATCAAGATTTAAAAACACATTCAATTTATTAAACTAATTGATAGAATAACTATAATTGTAAACGAATATAACAAATTGAAAAGAAATCAAAATGAAAAATGGAGGAATAATAGAATAATTTAATTATGGAAGCCATAATGGATCCATTTTTTATCAACTAGAATTTTGGTATCATTGTCAACTTCTACTTGTTTTTGAATTTCTCGCATAAATCCTTCCTCTCTGGTTTTAGTAGTTGCGTCTATTCCCATTTTTGAACCAAGATTCAAAATTGGAGATGCAGGATCAAGCGTATCTGTAGGAGTATTATCAATTATAAGTACATCCCTTTTAGGATCAGATTTTGTAGTAATTGCCCAGATTACTTCATTTATATCATGTACATTAATATCATGATCAACTACAACAAAAATTTTTGTTAATGATAATTGTCCCATACCCCATAACCCCATCATTACTTTTTTTGCCTGTCCCGGATATCTTTTTTTGATAGATATTACACCCAATCCTTGGAACCAACCGGAAGCAGGCATCGAAAAATCAACCACCTCAGGTTGAAACATTTGAATAAGAGGAAGAAATGATTGTTCAATAACTTTACCTATATATGCATCTTCCAAAACTGGTTTCCCAACAACTGTTGTCAGATATATTGGATTTCTTCTTCTCATCATACATGTCAAATTGAATGTTGGATATGGTTCAGGAGGTGTATAAAATCCAGTATGATCTCCAAATGGTCCTTCTATTCTCATTTCATTAGGGTCAACATATCCTTCTAAAACAATCTCAGAGTTAGCAGGAATTTCTAAATCAACTGTTTTGCATTTTACTAATTTTACCCCTTTTTTTCTGACGATTCCAGAAAAGAAAAATTTATCCATTCCTTCCGGTACAGGAGCTATTCCACTAAAAATGGTTGATGGGTCGGTTCCAATTACTATTGCTGTTTCAATAGGTTTACTATATTCCTTCATTATCTCATAGTGTTGAGCTCCTCGTTTATGTGTCTGCCAATGCATTATAGCCTTTTTTTCATTTACGATTTGAATTCTATAAACACCAATATTTCGAATTCCAGTTTCTGGATGTTTGGTTATAGTTAATCCAAAGGTAATAAATTTTCCCGCATCATTGGGAAACGATTTTAGAATTGGTAGAGAGTTAAGATTAGCATTTTCCATTTCAATTATTTCTGTTACAGCACCAGATTGAAGATACTTTGGAGCATACTCTCCTAATTCAGATAATCTAGGAAGCATCTTTAATTTATCAAACAGGTTAGAAGGGATTTTCAATTTTGTTAAATCCGTAATTCTTTTACCAATTTCTCTAAAATCTGAGAGATTAAGAGCAGTTTTTAATAAATCCATAGTTCCAAATGCATTACCTAATACTGGTATATCATAGCCTTTTACATTTTCAAAAAGTATAGCAGGCGATTGTCCTGAATACATCATACGTCTCATAATCTCCGCTATCTCAAGATTGGTATCTACCTCAGTTTTTACACGATGTAATTTGCCAACAGATTCCAGGGTATCCATGTATTCAGATAAACTATCAAAAGCCATAAATCAACAAGTAACTAGTTTATAGAGTTATAAAAACAGCTCTTTTCCGTCAAAAAATAGAATTAGGAAGTTTGAACATGGTTTAACGGTTTTTTATTATCCCCCAAATTATTACTGCAGAGATAAAGCCAAAAATTCCTAGAAGGATAGGAAAATCAACAGAATTTAAAGTATCAATTATTGAATCAAATTCGGGATTCATATTATTATTAGTTGATTTAATTATTATCATTTGATACTCATCATTATTAATTATTTGCAAAAAAAAATTTTACCTTTTATCTATGGCTCTTTTTAAATGTGATATAATCAAAACTTGAACTAAACGATAAATTATGTTGAAATATTAATAAAAACAATCTCGTATTTGTTTTAAAATTCTTGCGGTAGCTCCCCAAATTATTTCACTATTATATCTGAATGAGTAAGAATCACTATAATTTTTATATTTAAAATTATTATTAAGACCTCTAAACAAATCAAATACAGGAATATCCAATACTTCAGAGACTTCATCGATTAATAGATTAGTTTTTCTAATACTATCCTGGAATGTAACAAATGGAATTATTGCAAAATTGGAAGTTAATGTACTTACTGTTTGGAAACACCCCAAGATTTCATTTGAATGAAAATTTAGACCTATTTCTTCTTTTGTTTCCCTTAGTGCAGTATTTATTAATGAGGAATCTGTTTCTTTATATGTCCCCCCAGGAAATGAAATTTCATTTTTGTGATACTTCAACAGAGAGCTCCTTTTTGTTAAGATAATTTTTGGTGTGAAATCCGTAAAGTGAATAATTATAAGAACAGAAGAAAGAGTATATCCAGATAATTTTAATAATCGGACATCGACATTAATTGTAGATGAAAGTCTAGGAATAATCTTTTCTATGAATTGGTTTTTATCGATCTCCAATAATCTAAAATAGATATAGGAATATTTTAAAATTATAGATTTAATGATAATTAAAAAGTGATTTTATGTGAGCACAAGAATTGATAAACAATTAAAAAATGGGTAAAATAAAAACAACTGGAAAGACAATGTATAGCGATTTTGATAATACTGTAAATAAATCAATTATATTTTATATTCCATTAGAGAAAAATTAAATGAAAGTAGTTGATAATTAGTTATGAGTTAAATCCACCTAAAATCTTACCTAATAATTATTTTAGTTATTCAGATCTTTCAAGTAATATAGAAAATGTTAAAAAAAAGGTGATGATACTTGATGAATATATCAATTGTCTTCATTTTACCGATTCCGTATTAGGAATTCCGAGATTATCAAGTATAACCATGGCCAGCATAATAAAAAAATATAACGCTAAATTGAAGATTTCATGTAGCGTAAGAACAAGAGATAGAAATTTGATTTCTATGTATCAAACTATTTCTGATTCTATTTTACTAAATATTGAAAGTTTACTCATTATACTAGGAGATCAACCCAGAAATGATTTAGAGAATCAAGAATTATTAAAACCTAGTAAAGTGGTTCATCAGCTTAACTCTCAAGAGTTCAACAGATCAATAAAACTAAATCTATCAATTCCAAATAAAATACGAAATATTAATACCATCAAAAGAAAAATTGATGCAAAACCTAATGCATTCGTAACTCAATCCATCGAGTCATTAACAGATTTAGAAAACATAATAGATCAAGTTAGACCTTTTGATATCAAGGTAGTTGCATGTATAATGGTACCTTCAGAAAAGAACAAAAAATCAGCTGAATTAATAGGTCTAAATTGGAAAGAATATGAAAAAGAACCTATAGAATTTATTAAAAATTCGGGTAAGATTGCAGATGAGGTTTTAATAACTTCGCCCAATCATTTTGCATTGGCAACAGAAATATTAAAAGAGTTAAAATAAATCTGTCTTTTCTTTTCTTGAATGAACCATCTCTGATTTTAATTCATAAAGAATTTGTCTTTGAAAATCTTTGAGGTTATCATCTTCTGTTAACCTAGGTCGTCTATAGTCTATTTTAATATTTTTTTTTATTTTACCTGGTCTATTAGTAAATACTACTACTCTATCACCAAGACATACAGATTCTATAATGTTGTGTGTAACAAAAATAATTGTTTTATTTGTTTTAGCCCAAATTAATTGTAATTCAACTAATAACAAATCACGAGTTTGAGAATCTAGAGCAGCAAATGGTTCATCCATAAGTAATACCTCCGGATCCAAAACTAATGCTCGTGCTATAGAGACTCTTTGTTTCATACCTCCAGAAAGTTGATATACATACGATTCTGCAAATTTTTTTAATTGCATCATGTCAAGGTATTGCATTGCTATTTCTCTTCTTTTTATTTTTTCAACTTTAGCTATTTTTAATCCAAATTCTACATTATCTATTACTTTCATCCATGGAAACAGAGCGTTTTCTTGAAAAACCATTATTCTATCTGGTCCAGTTCCACTAATTGGCCTACCATTTAATACAACTTGTCCTTTTGTTGGATTATCCAGTCCTGCTAATATATTGAGAAGAGTAGACTTTCCACAACCAGAAGGACCTACAAGACAAATGAATTCACCATCATTTACTGCGAAATTAATATTTTCAATGGCATTAATTAGAGTTGATTGTTTTCCCTCATTTCTATAGAATGATTTGGTAACATCTTTTATTTCTAATTTAACCACTGCAATACACCACTGCCATTACAGACCAATCTCTTAAAACTCTGAAAGAACAAAATTTAAAATCACCATAGGCTAGGATATAAAGAAGGAATAGTAAAAACTTTTAAAAAAGTTATTTTTAACCTTTAAGAATCTTTGGTAAAATTTATTATTGGCACTTTTATTATCTATGGAATTAAATTTATTAAATATATATACTATTATTGGCTTTGTCCCATAAAAAATGGGATTAGTCTCATTCAATTTTTATCTAATGTATATACAAAGCAAATATAAATAATAGCATTAGAGTTTTATTTATTTAATTTAATTCATTCTCTAATTTTTAGTATATATAAAATATCAGACATTGAAGCAGTAGTTTTCAAGCCAGTAGGACGAAAAATTGTCCTTGATGCACGATAACCTGAACAAATAATCTCCTCAATAATTTTACTTAATTTTTTTGGACTGGTTCTAAGCTTGGAGCCTATCTCATCTACTGAAAAGTAATAGGGCATATCATCTAATTCCTCTACACTAATATCAAATATTTGTTTAATTTGTTGATTTTTTTTATCATTATTAAAATCACCTGAAAAATGTTTTTTTATTAAGTTTGTAATAATAATTTTATCAAATAATTTTCCTATCCAGAGCTGACCAGCGACGTTAAATCCACTACTACATATCGGACATAGATCTTTTGAATAATTACGAGAAAAATTTCTTTCACCACACTTAAAACAATGTTTTATGTACCCTAGGTTATCAAAAACCATGTTAGCTTTTGAATTACTTATTGATGCTTTAAGAAATACACGAAAATAATGTCTATTTGAATGAACAAAGATAGGGGATAAAGATATTCCCAATCTTGCTGCCATTAATGCTGTTGAAGATATTATTAAGCGTATGGCAACTTCATTTGAATAGGTATTGTTAATCGATAAACCAAAATATTTTCTAAGGCATACATTTTGATATATTCCACTTAAAACTGCAGTATCAGTTGCTGTAATAGAAATTAATCCCTCATTTTCAACAGATCTGAGAACGCATTCAATAAAAGGGGAAGGACTTCCGAATGGATCCAAATCTACTATTGTAAATCTTTTGTTTCTTTCTGTTGGCCTGGAAATGAGAAAATTACATACCTCATTAATTGAAAAAATACATTTTTCATAGACATTATTTAGATGTGCCGATTCTTTTGCAGCTGTTATGGCCAGTTCATTAATATCATTTATGTAAATTTTGGAAACTTTGGGTACTTCTACTGCTACTCTGAGTCCTCTAGATCCAATTCCCCCAAATGCATCAGCAAAGGTAATTTGATTATTTTTATTGTTGTCATATTCATCTAAAAAAATATTATAAATATAAATAGACAAATCTCTATTTAACCTTGCAAGAGGATTGAAAAAGGCAGGATAACGTGGTGGAACCTTTTCGTCAAGCGAATTTTTAGGAACAAGTAATTTTGTTTGACCTTCTGTGATCTGTATAAAATTATCCATAATTTTAGTAGAATAATAGAAGTTATTTATCATATAATTACTAATGTTTGGTTTAACCTTTGTATAGAAATTTTAATGTAAGAGATTGAATTAATGAGAAATATTAATTTGTTAATATGCGGGATTGATGAGGCTGGAAGAGGATCTGTCCTAGGTCCTCTTGTAATTGCTGGTATAAATATTAAAAATAGTGATATCAAAAAATTGGAGGAAATAGGAGTAAGAGATTCAAAAGCTTTAACCAGAAAAAAAAGAGGTTTTTTATTTGATAAAATATTAGATATTTCAGAATTCGTATGTATATACAAAATTGATTGTAAGACTATTGATGAAAATGTATATCAAAGAAAATTAAATAAATTAGAAGGAGGAATAATGTCAACAATTATTAAATATCTCGAAGCAGATGTTGCCTATGTGGATTCATGTGATGTAAATATTAATAGATACACAAATTACCTTAAGTCAAATTTAGATTTAAAAAATAATACCAGTGTCATTGCCATGCATAAAGCAGACAGAATAAACCCTGCTGTATCCGCAGCTTCAATAATTGCAAAAGTAACAAGAGATAGAGAAATCCAAATTTTGGAAGAGAATTTTCAAAATATTGGAAGTGGCTATCCCTCTGATAAAAAGACTATGTATTTTATACATAATTGGATTAAAGAATATAAGGAATTTCCAAACTTTGTAAGAAAATCATGGAAACCTGTAAGAGAAATAATATGCAAACAAAGTAAGATTTATGATTTTATTTGACTGTATGTTGCATATATCAATCCATGATCTTTATCGTAAGGATCAAGGTTTAAAATTTGTTCTAGATTAAATCCACCATTTTCTAGTTTTTTTGCTTCTTGAAGTATAACTGTTCTTGGATCCTGAGTTACATCTATACTTCGAGTTTTTACCACTAGCAATATTTTACCATTATCTTTAAGAAAAGTTTTACAATTGTCTATTGCTATTTCAGTTTGATCAGGTTGAGCAATATCACAATACACAACATCCACTTCACCATATGTAGAGAAGTAGGAGAGAGGTTTTCTTGCATCTTCTATTATTGGAATAATATTTTCTCTTTTAGAAGCAACGTTTTCAATGAGCTCTCTAGCTACACGAATAGAAGATTCTATTGCAAAAATTACTCCAGAATTACCTATAATATCTGAAATATGGCTTACTGTAGTTCCAGTGGATGCACCTAAATAAAGGACTTTTGTTTTGTTTTTTATAGGAAGATTTTTTAAACCTTTGACTAGAGCTGCAGCAAGTTTACTTCTAAATATATCCCAGAGCCGATATTCTTCCTTATCGATTGTTATTAGTTTTTCATCATATACTGTATTTCCCTTAATTAAATTCAAAGTAGCTAAATGTTTTTGGCCATTAAAAATAACCCACCTGTACCCATCAAAGTCATTATTAAATTCTCTTACAGAAGATGAGTTGGATAGAGATGATGGTGACGTTAATGATCTTTCTTCTTCAATGCTGCTGGTATTTTTCATCTAAATACATAAATGATGATTCGTTAAATGATATTTAAATATAACACACATAGACTTTTACCTAGTAAATCAATATATATTTTTAAATTAGTATCTATTTCTCTTAGAAAATTTGTTTTTCTTTGCATATTTTTTAGTGAATTTATTCATTCGTCTTTTTGGATTTCTATTATAATTCATCATCATTTCATTTCTATAGGGTTTTTGTTCACCAACTCTTGGTTCTTTATATTTTTCTTGTATCTCAGCTATTCGTTTATTCAGTTGTTCCGAAATATACAAATCCTTTTCGCCATTCCTAAATAGATCTATTCTTACTGCAATAGCGACCTTAGAAGCAATTGCTCTAGCCATCTTTCCTCTTTGCCATTTAGGTGCTGAATGTAATATAGGATGTTGAAACAAAATTCCATGTTTTGGAGGAGGGGCTCCTGTTTTTAAAGATCTAAAAAGTGCTTTTTCAGCGCCTATTATTTGAATAGTACTAGATGGCATGATAGAAAGTTTTTGGAGACTTCCAGCTTTAGCCATCAACCTTGCTCCAACAGTGGCGGTTAATATATCCTTGAGGTTTGGAGCAATTTTTTCCATCATCTCTTCAATTTGATGGGCAAGAATTCTTCTTAATTCAGTTTGCATTATAACTTCATTAGCAAGTTTTTTTATTATAGACAGATTTTCTTCTAAAATATCTCCACCTTTACTTCTTTCAACAGCTACAAGTACCATTTCTGCTCTTTTACTTTCTATTCCAAGATTTTCAAGCATATTTAAATCGATATTGTTTCGATTTCCTGCTAATCTAACGATCTCAGCATAGGTAAAGATATTCTGTATTAAATAATCAAGTTCAGGAAAATGTAATCCATACCATTCACGAAGTCTTGCTCCTATCACATTTATGATTTTATCTAGTTCATCAAGAGCATTAATTGACTGACTGATATGGAGATCAAGTTTCTCTGAAATTCGTCGCACTTTACTAGAAGAAAAATCGAGAGCAAATTGTCTTAGTTGTATATGTGCATCACGTTCATTTTCAGCAAAACCAGCCTGTATAAGGTAATTGAGTTTATGTTTTGAAATCTGTTTAATTTTTTCGGAAGGCATTCCATAAACATTAATTCCATTATTTCGAAGATAGAATATCAAACCTGTATCATTACTAAAGACAGAATCATAGTTACGTAATTTATCAGAGATATCAAGAATTTCAGAATAATCACCATTGGAAATTAAAATATTAGAAGAAATAATATTTTTGAATTTTTTTGAATAAATTAACTCATTTTCGTTGTCAAATACAAATGGTCCTAATTCTGACAAGATCATTGTACAGTTTTTAGTCATGATGTCATTATTTGTTAAACAAAGCCATTAAAAAATATGTCTAAGTTTGAAGAATTGGTAGATATTAATAAATATCATTTTTATTATCATATTTCATAATTGTTTTTTAATTTCTTAAAAAATAAAAAAGATGGATCTGCAGTTACTGTTAAAGATAAAAGCAAAAAAACACAAGTTGAATATAACCGACAGGTAATTCTTACAAAACAATCTGCAGATGGAATTATAACATACTCAAAGACATGGCACCCTCACGAAGGAATTCTTATTCTGCAAGGTAAAAGCAAGAAAAATGGAGAAATACGAATTGATGGATTAGTAGTTCCGCCTTTCGCGTCAAGTGGGCCTTATTACTCAGGTTTCCCAACAAACGAGTTGCCTATGGACCTTTCTTATATAGGAACAGCCCATTCTCATCCAGGCGGTTCTAATAGACCATCGTTACAAGATTTGAACAATTTTTTCGGAGTAGTTTCTATAATAATTAGCTATCCATACGAATATGAAACAATAGGTGCGTTTGATCGCAATGGAAATAATATTGATCTGATAATTGAATAAAGTAAAATGTAGCCAATAGCAATCTTATCTTGATATTATCAAGGTAGTCTAAAATATAATTTAGAATTGCAACAAAGTAAAAATATATGTGAAAAGGTATATTTTAATATCTACATATAATGACACTTGAAGAATTACGTGATAAAGCTTTTTATCAAAATACAATAGATGTTTGGATAATGTTATGCAATGAAAAAAGCGTTAATTCTTATGATACTGATAGATATATAAAATTCATTCATTATTTAAATAGCAAAGGATTGAAAATGCAAAAATTTCCTCTTTGTATTAAAGAATCTGGTGGTACCTTTGATAGAGGAATGGACAAGGCCAGATTTTTGGATGCTCTCTCTAAGGTTTATTCTGAAGACGCATCAGCATATACTATCAAACTTTCTCCTGATAATATTTCAATCCTTAGAAAATTTTTTTAATTGTTTTAGTTTTGTTATCCACAATAAATAATATATAACTTAAATTACTGAATTGTTGTTGTTGACGACTGTTGTATTTTTGTATTAATACTTTCCAATAAAGCAGAACTTTTAGGATCTGCTTTCAAAGATAATGCATGTTCCACAAATTGTTTAGCATCTGGATATTTATCTAGATCATAAAATATTTTTCCTTTATTAAACCAAGGTTTATCCCATTTTGGTTCTAGAGCTATGGCTTTATCAAAAGAGAATAATGCTTCGTCAAATTTTCCTATTTTGTATAATGCCCATCCTTTACTATTCCATGGTTTAGCCCAAGTTGGTTTCAATTTGGTTGCTTTATCAAATGCAGTGACGGCCTCATCATTTTTACCTTGTTTTTGCAGCGCCCAGCCTATACTATTCCAAGGATTAGCCCAATTTGGATCGAGGGAAATTAAATTATCGTATAAAGCTATTGCATCATCAAATTTTTTTAAGTTAGTAAGCGCTTCTCCTTTGTCAAACCAAATATCAAGCCAATAAGGTTTGGGGCCATTATTTTTATCAATAGATTTTACTTTTTCATCTAAATTTCCCAATATAGCAAATGCTTTATCGTATGATTCTATAGCTGTAGTATAATTGGCTAATTCAAAATAGGTATTCCCCTGTTTAATTAGAGGTGCAGCCCAATTTGGATCGAATGTAATTGCATTTTTATAAGATATTAGAGCTTGATCATAATTTTTAGCATTCAAAAATTTATTTCCTTGTTCATAAGACAATATAGCATCTCTATTTGTTGATCCTAGAGATTCTTGTGTTTGTTGACTATTATTGGATGGAGATGGAGGAGGAGGAGAAGAAGCATTTACTTGTGCAAATACATAATCATTATCACCAATTAAATTTAATCCTGAAATTATAAAGATCATAGTACTTAACATGACAAATTTCTGAAAATAGTTGCAAGACTTTGGCCTTAATAAATAATCATTAATCTTTTCACTAAGTACATTCATTCGTTATTATTAGATTTTCACACATAAATTTTTTTTTATGATTGTTATATTGAAGAATCAATAAAAAAAAAGGGAGGAGAAATATGTCCATGTAATTACACTCTTTTCATCTTGGGATTCAAGACCGAGTCTATTGTATTTCCAATAAGAACAAAAGCTAGTCCTGTTAAAGCAATTAAGATGCCAGGAGGTATTAACCACCACCATAGACCTCTTGAGGCTGCTGCGGCAATATGAGCCTCATGAAGAATTTGACCCCATGTCGGAATAGATGGATCTCCTAGGCCAATGAAGCTAAGAGAAGCCTCGGCTAGAATTGCTCCTGGAACGGAGATAGCAATGCTTGCAAAAGTTAAAGGAAGTAGTTGAGGAATAATATGTTTAAAGATTATTTTAATGTCTGGTTGTCCAATAAGCTTTGCTGCTTCTACATATTGAAAATTCTTTATCTGTAATGCTAGACTTCGTGAAATCTTAGCAGTACCCATCCATCCAAAAAATATTAAAAATAAAACAATAAGAAAAATACTTCTTCCAATAAATAAAGACAAAATAATCAAAAGCGGCAAAGTTGGTAAAGAATAGAAGATATCATTAATTCTCATTAAACCTTCATCGGTTCTTTTTCCTTTGTATCCTGCAATAACACCATATATCATCCCTATTACAATGGAAATTGTAGAAACAGATAGGCCGATAAATAAAGCAACAGGTGCTCCCCACACCAACCCAACAGTTAAATCCCTACGTAATTCGTCTGTGCCCATTAATCCAAATTTTTCGCCTCCAAGAATTAATTTAGAATTTAGAATTTTGTCTTCGTTATGGAAGAGATAAAATTTAACATTGAAAGTGTAATTTCCTTTCAGGATTGATCGTTTCTCCTGATTTGAAAATAGCATTACTTCAGGTTTTGAAGTATCTTGTTTATAATCATAAAATTTCAAGTAATCAAGTAGTTTTTGATGGATTAAATTATCTGTAGAAAATATTCTTCCCAATGTTATGCTTTGATTTGAACCAGAGATTGATGGAGTAATTGAATCGAAATAAATATTAAATGTATTTTTGTTTGGATTTATTACTTCTATTTCAATGGCAGGAGGAATTTCTTCTTTATGTAGTGAATACGTTATCATGAAATCATTTGGTGGAATATCAGAATTATAATTAATATGATATGAATGAGTAACGACGTTAACACCATATTCATTTGTGGTAGATATTATTACCTTATTTTCGCTATTATTCACATCTTCATCACTACCAGCAGAAGAAGAAAGAATCATATGTTCTGGTACATTTCTTTCTAGCAATCCAAAAAAATCACTCCAGATAGGTGATGCAAGTCGAGGATTATCTATCCAGTAATTTGGATTGTTCCATTCTTTAAAAGATGCAAACGGTATCCCAAAAAAAGCATATAGGGTCATAGATACCAAAAATAAAAGAATAAGTACTCCTGCAATAGCGCTTTTGCTTCGTATAAATTCATATATAAAAGTTAAATTGTCATTTACATTTTGAATATATTCATCCTCCTTGTTATTATTTAGTATTAAATTCTTTTTAGAAGTAGCATATTCTATCTTTCTGGTATTAGAATCGGAATTATTGTTATTGTTAGTTTCATTATTAGAGTGTTTACGTTTGTTATTTTTATTGTTATTGTTGTTGTTATCACCTTGTTTACTACTCATTTAATTTCACCCTAGGATCCAAATATGCATAAATTATATCTATAAAAAAAACTGTTAAAAGAAATATCAATGTAGAGACATATGTAAGCCCGATAATTATGGGAACGTCCATCAATCCAATAGCATCAAAATATAATTTTCCCATTCCTGGCCAATCAAAAACTACTTCAACAGTGAAAGCTCCTCCAAAAGATCCAGCTAGACCTAGGGCTATCATTGTAACTATAGGAGGGGCTGCATTTTTGAGAGCATGCGAATAAAGTATTTTTTTTTTAGGAATACCCATTGCAAATTTCGCTTTGATAAAGTCTTCTTGTAATATTCCAGAAACTATATGTCTAACAATATATGCAACAGATCCGAATCCAAGAATTACCATTGTAATAAATGGAAGGATCATATGATATAGCAAATCAAAGATATAGTATGGATCATCGGGAGGAGTTAATGGTGTTGAACGGGCCGGGAATATATTGAGTGAGAACGCGAAAATAAATATCATTATCATTCCAAACCACCAAACGGGAATACTATTACTGAAAATAGCAAAGACTGAATTTGTCCTATCCAATTTTGATTCCGCACGACTAGCCAAAAAAACACCTAAATAAACACCCATTAAAGCAATTACTATTGTTGACGTTGTAAAAAGTAAAAGAGTTTTAGGAATTTTTTCCAGTATTATATCTTTTACAGATGAAGATCCTGAATCACTTACGAAGAAATTTGATTTTCCAAGATCTAGCACCATAACTTTGAATAAAGTATTAAAAAATCGATTTGGAGAATACCATGGTTCTTCTAACCCTAAATTTTTAATCTGCAATTTAATCTGTTGGTCGATATATGTTTGGCGTTCTGTAATATCCTTAAACTCGACTTTTTGATTACTTAAACTGTCTATTACACTGTATTTCACTGAATCCTTAATTACATTATCCATTGTTGGACCTAGAAGAGAGATAGTTAAAACAAGAATTGAAAACAAGACTATAAACACATTGATGATTCTTTTAAATAAAAAAAACAAGAATCCTGTTGTCATTTATATTGAGAACAATGATATTAAATAATATTAATAGTATTGTTTAATCATCAATTATCTTATGTATAATTTGTGAAAAATCATTTGTTTACAATAATTCTATTTCAAGTTATTTTAGGCATTATTAATTAAACTTAGAAGAAATTTATTGTATTTTTATATATTTTTAAAATATTAATAAATGGTCAAATAATAATAGTTTAATTTTAATCTAGACTACTTCTAAATAAGAAAGTTGCAGAGGATTGACTAGTAATAGCAAACCCTGAGCCCAAAGCTCAGCTTAACAACATATCACTATTAAAAATACATGAATAAACGAGTGATTAATAAGTTCTAATTAATATTTTATTTTATTAGAAAATAAATTATATTACCTTCAAATATTTTAAACTTTATAACCCATATAAAGTTGTACTAAGTAAAAGCCTATTATAATATAGAATACTACGTGACATAAGAATAAAATAATTCATAGTAAATAGACTTGATAAAAATTTGTATTGACTTGAATGTACATTTATTTATAGTGATACATAATAATATTAATTTTTAGTTTGTTGCGTTAATTTTTTAATTGACAGTAATAATTGTTATTTTGAAGAGACGCAATATTGTTAATGATAACATAACAAAATCTGCAATTTCAATACATACAATAAACAACTTTTCACCTAAAATCTTGTGTGAATTCCCAATATTCAATATTATTATTTGTATTCTTAAAATTACACAATAGCAATTTTATGTGCTTAATAAACCCATAGTTTTTTAATATAACACCTTAATCGAGTAAATAGCCAAAGGAGAATAAACTTTACAATCTGAAAGCAATAAATTTCATTCTTCAATCATACACTAGCAATTTAACATGTATTGTATAAATTGATACTCTGTTTTATTGCTAACTTTGATAGATATAATAAAAAAACTACAAATTATTTACCTTAGTGAATGAAACTAAACTATTAAATTTCTATATTATTGTTTGATAAAATTTGCAAAATCCTTTTAACATGCACATAATAAGAAGATAGTATCAAAAAAATGATCTAAAATCTTATAATACTCTGTTATAGTTTAAGTACCAATGAGACGTGGGAGAAACCAGTCAGCAGTCATAATAATATCCACATTCCCAAATAAGGAATCAATAATTCAGAATGTTAATGATCTAATTATAGAAAAAAAATTATGCGCATGTATTAGTTTAGTGCCTATAAGGTCATTTTATTCTTGGAGTAACAAGCTTGAAGATCATGAGGAGATCATGGTCCTATTGAAAACAACCAAATCTTTGGCTACTAAACTAAAATTAGAAGTTGCAAGAATCCACCCCTATGATGTTCCAGAAATCATTGAAGTTAAGATGAACGATGTCTCTAAATCATATTTAAAATGGATGATAGATTCAATCAAAAGCTAAATATCAAAATAGTTATACTATGGGTATTAATATCTTCAAATACTGAAGTAAAATTTACTAATTACTTAGGTAAACTTAAAATGTTTGAATAATTATAATTTATAGTGCTCCCAAATAACATAGAAGTCTCTGTTTATACGGATGTTGGAAAAGTCAGAGCAAATAACGAAGACTCTGTATATATCAATATAGAATCTAAAATTTTAATAATTGCAGATGGAATGGGAGGTCACAATGGAGGCGAAATAGCAAGTAAATTGGCGGTAGAAATAGTTTCTAAATATTTAACCGACCGAATAGAAAATAATATTTTAAAAGAAATAGAAATAGATAACTATTTAGTTCAAGCATTAAATCTTGCAAATTTTAAAATTAGAATAGAAGGATCACATAACCCTTCGTTATACAATATGGGAACAACACTAGTTCTTTGTGTAATATCTGAAACAAATAATTTACATATTGCAAATATTGGAGATAGCAGATTATATATTATTGATATCCAAAGAGAAAAGATATCAAAGCTGACAATAGATCATACATTAGCAGAAAATCAATACAGAGATGGAAAAATTTCTAAAGAATATGCAGACAAACATCCGTTGAGACATATTTTAGCGCAAGCTTTGGGTATAAGTGAACAAATTAATCCATATCTAACTAATTGTAAATGGCATCAAGGGGAGTATTTACTTCTATGTTCTGATGGTCTTACAGATATGATATACGAAAACGACATATTAGATATATTCACAAAGAACTACAAAAAAAAATCTGATGAGATATGTAAAACCCTAGTAGAAATAGCTAACAATAATGGCGGTAGAGATAACGTTACGGTCATAGTCAGTCGCAGAAATGCTTGACCTTCAATCAATATTTTATAGTAGAAGGAAAGTAACATTTCATTACCAAATAATTTATAGAGATAAAAAAACTATCTAACGAATTTGGTATCGAAGCAATGCAACTATGCCACCTAATGCAGATACTCTTAATCCTATATCTGTTGAAGAGTCAACAGCATATACATTAGCTCCATACGTTTCTGCTGTATTTAGCATGTTTATTATTTGTTCTTCCTTTAAATCTTTAAATATAGAATCAGAAAAAACGAGGGACTCAACGGATTTTAATTTTATTGCCTCACCGACTTCTCTAAATCCCATCACATATTTTTCCTCACCTCTACTCACCTGTAACATGATATTATCTAATATTGCAGATACAAAGGATATTTTACTAGAGCTCATAACTTCTTTGAGTGAAGAAGATCTGAGAAATACCATTACCCCATCTTCGCCTGCCACATCAATCCCATCAATAACAGTTGCCATATCTTTATAACCAGATTTTTTACCTATGATAAAATTGTAAAACCTTCTTTTTGTTTCTCCGGGGCCAAATACTATTATTTTATAGTTTCCATCTTCATATACTATATTATTTAATGCAAGGTATGCTTCTTCAAAGAATACTTCTATATTGGGATTATTTTTGGCTCCATGGGTATAGTATTTTCCGCTTTGGCCTGAGTAAATATTTGGAATAACTTCTAGATGAGTTCCAGTTATTTTCGCAATTCCAGCTTCCTTTGTATCAATGGCTACAATAATAAAAGTCCCGGCAACATCAGGTTTCAAAAGTTTTAAATCTAGATCTTCCCATTTTTTACCTTTATCAACAACAATGTTATTTCCAATTTGAACTATAATTGAATGATAAGTACCTTTTGGTACAAGACTATTATTTGATTCAATTATTGTCCCAGCTAGTCTCAATCTATCTATTGATTCATCTAGACCTATTTTCTCTACTTTAACAGATACACGGATTTTGACTCTTTCTCTATCTGGTCTAGAATATTCATTTTCAAATTTTATAACTCGAGAGGTATCAGAAACTACTATATTATCTGTCTTGATGATCCTTCTTAAAGTAAAAAGATCGTCAGAATCTTCTGGAATAATAAACATAGCCTTACCAGAAGTACTTGCCACCTCTTTACTTTTCATATTTTATATATTTATTAGGTATGGCGGATTTTTCAAATCAAACGGCTGGACTTGAGTTTGATCCCGTGGATTCATTTGATTGATTCGTTGATTTATTTAAATTTTGGGCCGATGCAAGATAGTCATCCACCCAGTCTTGCGTTAATACTCCTGATTCTACAAGATTAACTAATGCATTAGGTGATGCCGTTCCATTAACTTTGCCTGATTTTTTCCTGATTTGTCTCCATTTTAATTGAGTGTTGCCACTCTTGGAAGAATATATGATTCCTAAAATATCTTTTGCATTTACAAAAGTCATTTCTCTAATTCGTTTTAAAGTTACCTTATCAACAGCCTCGATATATATAGCCCCTGGGCCATCTTCCCGTTCCGGAAAGACTTCATAATCACGAAAATAACTTTCAGGAATGAACGATTTACAAGTACTCACAATAATAAATTTTCTAAAACTTTCAAGTGATGCAGTAGTATCGATATTAACCAATATATCCTTAAAAAGATACTGTCATTTATCAAGTTTATGAAAAAATTTACTTTTTAGAAAATCTATTATTTTATCTTGTGTTGCAATTATAATCTACTGTTCGTACATCATTTACAATATTATTTGTAAGTTCATTACAACATATAAGAGATAAAAAATTATTAAAGTTGATTGGTTATGTATAGATACTTCCTGAATCAGATTTCTTTATTTCTATAGT
>DASVEV010000024.1:0-2492 GCA_036380415.1 Nitrososphaeraceae archaeon | reverse complement strand
TGATATGCATAGAATTGCAGAATCAGCTGATTGGTTATTATATACATTAGATGAGTTTGCTAAATTGTTTAATAGAAATGATATTCTTGAAACTTTATCCGATCTTCGAATTAGAACAAAGTATGGAGTTAAACAAGAATTGCTTCCACTAATTAAGTTAGAAGGTGTAGGAAGAATACGAGCCAGAGCGTTATATAATGCTGGATTTGTCGATATTAAAATATTGAAATCAACAGCAGAATCAACTATCTCTAGTATATCAAAAATTGGGCCATCAATTGCAAAAAAGATCAAAAAACAATTAACATGATCAAGCCAATGTTCACTATTCATCTAATAAAAAGAATTATTTTTATATATAATTCAGTAAAAATATACATATAATAATGAAAACAAACTAGTGGCTATACTATATGATATTTTCTGACATCAATTCACTTATTATGGTATTTATTTATGGAGTGTTTGCTTCTGCTATTTCGTTTTTGACTGTTTACTTTGCTATGCCAAAAGCAATTGCATTTCTACTGAAAAAAGGTATGATAGTACAAGATTATCATAAACCTGAAAGACCAAAGATTCCAAGACCGGCAGGTCCAATTCTGATACTGGGAATTACACTAACGTTAATAGTAATTTATTTCTTAACATTCAATGAAAAAATTCTCGCGATCTTGTTTACTGCTATTATTGCTTTCATCATAGGATTTATAGACGATAAAAAAGTAATGCCAGGTTGGTTTAAACCTGTTGCATTATTGATTGCTGCTTTGCCTATTCTACTATTAGGGGCATATGATACTAATCTAAATCTTATATTTGGTAATGCTTTTATTCCGCTTTTATATATACCACTTATTCTAATAGCTATTCCTGTAATTGGAAATACTATTAATTCTATTGATGTTTTGAATGGTGTAGCTAGTGGTATTATACTAATAACAGGTATTCCTTTAATGATTAGTGTCTATATATTTGGAAGCGTAGAAGTTTTTTTAGCATCGCTTACTTTATTTTTCGGAACCCTTGCTTTTTATAAATTTCACAAATTTCCAAGTAAAATATTTCCAGGAGACTCTGGTACTTTGCTGTTAGGTGCGATGTATGGTGCAATAGCCATAACAGGCAAATCAGAACTTATTGCAATTATTGCATTACTTCCTGCAATATTTAACTCCTTTCTATTCCTTTCTAGTGTAAAAAGGGTAGTTGAACATAGAGAAATTACAGCAAGGCCTACATCTTTAACTGATGATTTTAAACTAGCCGCATCTACAGATAAAAAAGCTCCAATTACACTCTTAAGACTGCTTTTAGTTGACGGTCCACTTTCAGAAAATGAATTAGTTAACAAAATCTTTAAACTTGCAATCTTTTCATCGATTTTAGCATTAATTTCAATTGTTATTCAATATTATTTTGTCCTGGGTGGAAAAATTTAAAATGTCCAGTCTATTTTTGCTTATTGGAGTTATTTGGATTACACTTTTAGTAATATCTGCCTTTTTAGTAATTTTTATTGCACCAATAGACATTGTAATTTTTAATAATAGAACGGATCTGTATATAACTTCAATATTACAGGCAACGATAGCTATATTGATAGTATTAATGTTGATAGCCTTTTTGAATTTTTTAAAGAAGATTTACATCAAGAAAAAATTGCATATAGAATAATAATCTATTTTTTATTATTACATTATTAATTCAATAAATTAAAATTCAATTGTATTAAAACTTATTCTTATAAATGGATGGATTGAACTCGAATATATCAAATACTGATGAAGAATATGTTATCAATTTATGGAAGGCTTTTTGTAGATCTAGAAAGGCTCTTTGTTTAGAATACAATGCTACGGATGCAGTTATTAATAAATGGAATAATCGATTTTTAAATATTTCTTCAATTGAACAGATTAGAAAATATGTAAAAGAAAATATTACAATCGAGGGACATGTTTTAGATGATCCATTCTAATTATTTATTCCGTTAGTGCAGAAATATTTTTTTCTGCTACAAATGCTGATTTTATTTTTGAAAATCCTCTTTCCTCTAAAAATAACCAATTTTTTCCACAAATAACGCAAGTTATTTTTTTCTCACCATGTAAAAATTCAAGCTCATAATGACTGCAACGTATTTGATATTCTAATTTCATAGCTTCCATTTCTTTTATTGTGTCGATATGTCTGACAGAATTTTCTGTCACTGTGCATTCATCAATTCTTTTTTATAGTAAGGTTAATATCAACTTTATCTATCATCTTTATTATAAATTATCAAGAATATCCGAACTATATTGTTGTGTTCGTTCACTTGAAGAAAAATTTATTATTTAAATAATTGCATAATTACTATAATTAAAAGTTTCTCATATGAATAATTTATATTTTAATTTAGTATTATTAGATGACTTAAGATTTTCTTCATCACTATTCTTCATAACTTCTTTTTATGATCTCAACCATTTATTAAAGTCAAACTAATA
>DASVEV010000023.1:0-2330 GCA_036380415.1 Nitrososphaeraceae archaeon | reverse complement strand
CTAATTTAGAATCAATTAGAAAATATTATTCTACATTTATAAATTCAATATCAGAATATGTTAAAAGTTATAACGGAAAAGTTATCAAAAATATTGGTGATTGTTTATTATTCTACTTTCCCAAAACTACTGATTTTAAGGATATGAAAGTCTTTAAAGAGACTATTGAATGTGGATTTAAAATATTAGATGAGCGATCTATTGTTAATCAAGAATTATCCAAGGAACATCTACCCCCATTCAACTATAGGATTAGTATGGATTATGGTGTAGTGGATTTAGCCTTATCTGGAGATTATAGTCAAATAGATTTGTTTGGCTCAACCATAAACCTTTGTTCAAAGATAAATTCTTCTTCTTTGTCTATTCCTAATGATATAACTATAGGGGACAATTTTTATAGAATTTTGAAATCTTTTTCTGCTATTGTGAACAATTATAATTTCATAAATAATGGTGAATATAGAATAACAGAAAGTAATAGATATTCTACATATATTGTTAAAAGAAAAAATAATTTGACGTTAAATGATATGGAAATTAGCAACAAAACCTCTCTTTGTGAGAAACAGTTAGGTTCATCTATTGAAGATTTCCCTAAAAAAAATGATAACAAAAGGATAATTTTAGTCGATGATGAACAAGATATACTTTTTACTTACAAGGTTTTTTTAGAAGACGATGATTATGAGGTAACTTCATTTATAGATCCTGTTTTTGCTCTGAATTATATTAGAGATCTTCCTAATTTTAAAGATTTATTAGTAATACTTGATATTCGAATGAAAAACTTGAATGGAATTCAATTCTATCAGCAAATAAAATCTATAGATCCAACTATTAAAATTCTTTTTATAACAGCTTTGGATATATTAGATGAATTTTCAACTATAATTCCAGGAATATCAACAAAACAAGTTATGAAAAAACCTGTTGATAAAAAGTTATTTACAACTACTGTTAAAAAACTGTTAAACTAATAAAAAATATTCCAATATCACATTATTATATTACAATGAAACTAAATTAGTTTGAATTTCTTTAATTTCTTATATAAATATAAGTATAATTTTATTGATTATAAAAATTTGGTAAATAATTTATTATAGGTCCTAATATAAAGTTATGAATATGACTATTGTTGTATCACAAAGATGTATTTCTAATTTAAAATTTATCTATAGTTATAAAAAATCATCAAAACATGAGATCCATGGTTTTTTCCTAAAATTATTTTTAATTCTTTTCACTCAAATAAAGCCAGGGAGCATTATTAAATGCCACTTAGCTTGTCTTTAATGGTTAATGACAAGAGGATTCATATATTAAAATGTATTATATTACCTTCAATTTTCCTTTCAATAATCGCTCTAGTTTCGACTAACCAATCTTTATGGGTAAGCTCATCCATACATCATTTTTATATAGAATTATTTGGTACATTGCTTGCTGGAATACTCTCATTCTACTATATTTCTCGTGCTAACACTTTAAAAGACAAATTTAGTCTATTTATTGGAATTGGATTTCTAGTGACTACTTTAATTGATTTGTTGCATGTTACAGTTTCCCTTCTTAATATGGATGATATTTTATTCCTAAAATATTTTATTCCCCAGACCTGGTTTGCTGGAAGATTATTTCTTAGCGCTATGTTATTTATAGCAATTGTTAAATATGTTTCTTTTTCCTCTATATATCCCAGTACGCAACAACTACAACAACAACCAAAATCTTCTAATATGAATACTAACAAGAATAATGAAAATAAATTATCAAGATTACTTTTACTTTACCTAATAATAGTTACTTTATTTTCATCTGTTTTAGCTATAAGTTCACTTTATGTTATCCTTCCATTTTCTGTTATTGATAATAATCCTATTCATAGACCATACGAAATTTTTCCATTAACATTATTTTTATTTTCATTATATTATTTCTATAAGAATGGAATTTATAAAAATAAAGATGTGTTCTATACAAGTTTAGCTATTTCTATTGTATTTGATGTTTTTGGACAAATAATAATGTCATATTCTGCACAGCATTTTGATACAGCACATAATATTGCTCATCTTTTAAAAGATGCAAGTTATTTTATCAATATTATTGGACTTGCATTGTCAAGCATACAATATAATATTGGATTTAGAGAAAGCAATGATAGATTAAGAGAAACCAATGAATTGCTTACTATTCAATATGAGAAAGTAAAGGAATCTGAAAAAATGCAAAAAGAATTTATCAATATAGCTGCGCATGAACTGAGAAATCCCATACAACCTATACTTGGCTTAACAGAAGCTATATATTCAAATGTTAAAGAT
>DASVEV010000022.1:0-37323 GCA_036380415.1 Nitrososphaeraceae archaeon | reverse complement strand
GTGGCTAACATAAATCTTGCAGAGTGAGGTAAGTTTTCATTTTTATTTAGTAATTCCAACGCTTTTTTTATACAGGGGGGAAGATCAGTTATAGTAGCTGTATATTTAACGGGCTGAGGGAATTTATTTTTAATCAAATTGGCATGAAGTTTAATTTGGTCTGGTATTTTAGTAATATTCATATTTTTAATTCTATTATACATCAACTTGTAAATTTCATATCTTATTAATCTGACAGTTTCATCTCCATCCAAATACACATAACCATTATCCACAGCTCTACCGATTAATTTCCATTCTTCTTCGTTGAATGAAGTAGCTCTTTGTAAATAATCAGAAATATTCATTTTAAATACATTGTTATTGTTAGGATCTATTTCTACGTCCAAATGAAAAAGTTCCCTGAAAATTTTAGAAATAAGAAGGTTCTTTTTTGTTAAATCTCTTTCTTTTAAGAGATCAGATATTAGAAATTTTTCTACTCGCATAGCTTCGAAAAGTGAAAACTTTTTGATAGCGGAGTCTTCATTTATACATTTCATAATAATGAGAGAAACTAGGAAAGTAAATAATTCTATATCATATCTTTCTAAGTCAATAAACACCTTTCCTTGGATTAATTCAAACTCGATTCTTTTCGTAGCTCTCTCAATAATATGTAAAAATTCAGATCGATTAAAATCATCTAAATCAAAATGTGTTTCTCGAATATAGTTTCCAGCTTCTTCTAAAAAAGGATATTTTGCCAAGTCATCTTTGCCTAATATGATGCTCAATACTACTAATTATAATCATCACCAAAATAAAACTACTTCGTAAAGATATTATCAAGGTACTGAATAAAAAAATTGGATAAATACATTGAAAATGGGGTTCCATGTATCAATTACAGGTTCAATTAGTAACTCAATCAAAAATGCAGAAAGTATTGGTTGCACTGCTTTTCAAATATTTACTCGGAATCCTCGTGGTTGGAGAGCCAAGTCTTTAGAAATGAATGATGTTAAAGAATTCAAGAGTAAAATAAATGATAGTTATATTGATAAAAATGATGTTGTGGTTCATATTCCATATTTACCTAATTTCGCAGCACCTGACGGTGAATCGTATAATAAATCCAAGGATGTCCTTGCTGAAGAGATTATTAGATGCTATGAGTTAGACATACCTTTTCTTATTCTTCACTTGGGAAGCCACCTTGGATTTGGTGAAAAGAATGGGATAAACCAAATAGTTAATGCATGCAATTTTGCACTTGACAATTTTCATTCTTCATATAGACGACATTTGCGGTTAAATATTTTAATTGAAAATAGTTCTGGTCAAAAAAATAGCATAGGTAGCAAATTTGAAGAAATTAGAGATATATTGGATGTACTAAATGATAGAAAATTTGGGGTTTGTTTTGATACATGTCATGCATTCGCTTCCGGATACGATCTAAGAACAGCTGAAAAAGTAATAGATACAATGAATAGTTTTAACGATATAATAAATATTAAAAATTTAAAAGTTTTGCATTTGAACGACTCAAAAGGAAAAATAAATGAGAAGAAAGATAGACATCAACATATTGGACTTGGTTCAATAGGTAAAGAAGGACTGATGGAAGTTTTAAAAAACAAGCATTTTCAAAATATTCCTATAATAATGGAAACGCCAAATGATGGAATTCAAGGAGATAAAGAAAACATGAAAGTTGTATCAAAATTTATTGAAAACCATATTATGTAATGGAACAATATCAAGAAAGATATAGAGCCTTATTCTCATGGATAATATTTATGGTTATTTACGATAGGATTGCGAAACTCTCATTAGAAAGAGGGTTCTATTTCCCTAGCTCAGAGATTTACTCTGATTCTTCCGCAGGTTTTTGGGAATACGGTCCCAATGGGAACAACATTAAAAATAAATTCATTGAATTATGGCGACGAGAATTGGTAAGAAGGGATGACATGGTTGAGATTGATGGATCACAAATAATGCCTAAGAATGTATTTGTCGCTTCCGGACATATCGACAACTTTTCTGATCCCGTAATAGTATGTATGAAATGCAAATCCACGTTTAGAGCTGATAAATTCATTCTTGATAGAGCAGGAATAAATGTGCCTGAAAGAGTACCCAATCACGAGGTTGATAAGATATTAAATCAACATAATTTAAAATGTCCAAAATGTGGCTCATCATTTCAGGCGAGTGAACGATTCAATATGATGTTTAAGATAGGGATTGGTCCTAATAAAGATGAAGCTTATTTAAGGCCTGAAACTTGTCAAACTATATTTGTAGACTTTCCTAGAATTTTTAAAATTATGAGAGGAAAACTTCCATTTCCAATTGCGCAGGTAGGAAAAAGTTTTAGAAATGAGATTGCTCCTCGGCAAAGTCTATTGAGATTGAGAGAGTTTTATCAGGCTGAAATCGAAGTATTTTGTAATCCAAATCAATTAGACGCTCTATCAAAATTTGATGAGATTAAAAACACAACTCTAACTATAGATGACGGTGTTAGAGTTTCTAAAGTTACAGCACAAGAAGCGTTAGACAGCAAAATCATTCCTAATAAATTAGTCGCTTATTATTTATCTATTTTATATGAATTTTATGAAAAGACGGGTATAGATATGAACCAAACACGTTTTAGGAAATTGTCAGATCAAGAAAGAGCCTTTTATGCAACAGTTGCTTTCGATTTTGAGTTAAAAACAAGTGTGGGCTGGTTAGAACTGGTCGCATGCAATTACCGATCTAATTATGACTTATCTCAACATTCTCAAATCAGCAAAGAAAAAATGGAAATAATGGATCCAGTTACAAATGAAAAAGTTTTACCTCATATATTTGAGCTTTCACTCGGAATTGATAGAAGTATTTATTCAATTTTAGAGCATTGCTTTTATGAAGACCACGAGAATAATAGAGTCATCTTAAAGTTAAAACCTTACCTTGCTCCCATTTTGGCTGCAATTCTTCCATTAGTTAAAAAATCAGAATTGGTAGAAATCTCAAAAAATATTTATTCTAACCTGAAAAAAGACTTTGATATATATTATGATGACTCTGGATCTATCGGCAGAAGATACCGCAGGTTAGAAGAAATCGGGGTTCCATTTGCAGTAACAATTGATTATGATACGCTTAATGATAACACTGTAACTATTCGATATAGAGATACGATGGAGCAAAGACGTATACACATCAACGACATTAAAAGTTTTTTTTTACAAAATAAAAATCCATAATCATTTTATAAAGAATGGAAACTAAAAAAAGAAAAAAAATTAAATCTGATAACAAACCAGAAAAGGAAGTCATACCTTCCGAAAAATGGCTCGTCTCATTTAAAAATAATAATAATACAAAAGGTGTAATTCCAAGACTAATAATTCGTCAATTTTATGCTGAAGGGTATTATGAAGCCTATGATATTATAAGAACCTATGCAGAAAAATTAGCTCTGGAAATAATGTGGTTTAAAGAAAAACGAAATTGTTCAAATATGTTTATATCTAAAAAGTTCCCTCTCTTAGAATCTATTTGTATCTATTGTAATAGAATATTTAACGATTTGGAACCTATTCCTTGTTTAAAAGAAAATTGCATACATACATTTTGCTCCACAGATTGTTTAAAAAATCATATTAGATTGAGACACATAGCGACAAAATAGCGGTTGAAATTTTTGCTTATTATAAAATAAAAAACTACACTTCAATGAGCTTTGCATCAAATAACTGTTCCAAAAGTTGAACTATTTCTTGTTCTACTTGTTGTATGGGTATTCCTAATTTTTCTGAAAAATACTCTGTAAGTTGATTTATAGTTTTTGTGCCATCACAAGATTCCCAAAATCGAACTATTGCATCATTGACCATAAAACTACTTTCATCTTTATTAACTAGAATTAAAGAACCATCTTCTGATTTCATATAGGAGCCTACTTTTTTCGGAAGGGCTTTCTCATAATTTATCTGAAATCTTAGCTTTGGTTTTCCAAATCCGAGGGATTCTCTAGCATTAGGATTCATTTTATCAATAGACCAAGGAGGATCCCAGACAATTTCGACGTTAATCGTACCAATTCCATTTATTTTACCGACATATTTTTTTACATCACTAACCATAGTATTATGTAAAGGACATCCTCTGGTTGTCATTGTCATTTTGATATTAACATCTTTTTCAGCTTCAATCTCCACATTATAAATAAGTCCCAGATCAACGACATTTACCGGAATTTCAGGATCCATACATTTTTTTAACTGAACGTAAACTTGATCCTTAGTTATTGATTCTTTTGACATTTTATATTTAAACCTAAGGAAAAAGATGATAAAAATGTTATTAATGAAAATAGTCCTTTAGAAAGAGTTATTTAGGAATTACCCTATTATTTTTTTAATGCTTTTCGTATAAGGAGGTGAAACAATTCCCTTCTCAGTTATTATTTTTGTAATTAATTTGGGTGGAGTCATATCGAAGGCAGGATTAATGACTCCAATGTTTGGAGGAGCCACTATTTTTTTACCTATCCTAATAACTTCATCCTTTGAACGTTCTTCAATAACTATATCTTTTGGCTTATTCTTCAAGTCGAAGGTAGAAGCAGGAGCCACCACATAAAAGGGAATATTATGTGTTTTTGCTAATACTGCTAACTGGTATGTACCTATTTTGTTAAAAACATGTCCAGTACTTAATATTCGGTCTGCTCCTACAATGACATGTTTAACAATACCGCTACTCATTATGTGTCCAACAGCAGTATCAGGAATAAGGCTTACATCTATATTTTCATGTTGAAGCTCAAAAGCAGTTAATCTAGAGCCTTGCATGACTGGTCTGGTTTCGGTGGCAATAACACTAATTTTTTTACCTGATTCCTTAACAGCTCTTATAACTCCTAACGCAGTTCCGTAAGCAACTGTAGCTAATGAACCAGCATTACAATGAGTCATGATAGTATCACCATCTGAAAATAAATTAGCGCCATTTATCCCCATTGATTTGTTCGTTTCTATATCCTCTTTAGCCATTAGAAGTGCTTCCCTGAGGATAACTTTTTTTATGTGAGGTATATCTTTGAGATTCATTATTTTTTGCATTATTCTATCGAGAGCCCATTGGAGGTTAACAGCAGTAGGACGTGTTGATCGTATTGTTGCATATGCATTAGATAATTCCTTTGAAAAAATTTTTAAATTATTTGTTTTACTATTAATTGCTGCTAGGGCTAATCCAAATGCTGCAGCAACTCCAATTGCAGGCGCTCCTCTAACAACAAGTTTTCTAATAGCATCTGCAACATCTTTGTAACTCCTACATCTTACATATGTTAATTTAGTTGGGAGTTTAGTTTGGTCAATCAAAACAAGATAATTATTCTTCCATTCAAGAGTGAGAAGAAGTTTATTAGATAATTTAGTCACCTTATACAATAGTTTTAGAATTTCATTAGATAATATAATTGATTGAATTAGAAATCTAATTTAAATTACCTATCATAGCATGGCGTACTCCATGAAGCTTATCTTCCATAGTAATTCCTCTTCCATCATACAACGCGCTTTTTCCTATACTAGTACTGTTTAATTTTTTATATTCATTATGATCAGCAATAACCATAATCAAGTCAGCTCCTTTTACTGCTAAGTCCAGATCGTTAATTAGGAACGTATTTCTATACCTAGATAAAAGATCGTCTTTTTTAACCAGAGGGTCATGCACCCTAATTTCTTTAACTTTTAGTTTCTGTAATTCTTTAATAACTTCATACGTTGGAGATAATCTAGTATCTGACACGCCTCCTCGAAATGCTAAACCTAATAATGTTATTGTCAAATTTTTGTATTTTTTTGGCTTTATCAATTTTAGTGCTTGTCTAACACAATATTTTGGCATTGAATTATTAAGTAATCGACTTGACCTAGTTAGTTTACAGTCCACTTGAAGAACTTTGGCAGTTTTTAGAATAAATTGAGGATATACAGGAATACAAGCCCCACCTACTCCAATTCCGGGCTTGTGAATATGACAAAAAGGCTGGGAATTTGCAGCATTACGCACCTCCCAAAAATTAATTCCTAAACGTTCAGAAAATATAGCTAATTCATTTGCTAATGCAATATTTACATCTCTATACACTCCTTCGAAGAGTTTTTCGGCTTCTGCAGCTTTGATATTACTCATAGATATTATCCCTTTTTGATAGATAAAAGAAAATATCTTTGTACTAATTTCTAAACTCTTTTTTCCCGATCCAGCGACAATTCCGGGATACCTTTGTTCAATATCTTCTATCGCTCTACCTTCATATATTCGCTCAGGATTATAAACGATATAAAAATCCTTTTCTACTGTCAATCCGCTGTTTTTTTGTAATATAGGAATCACTACTTCCTCAGTGGTACCAGGAGGAACACTTGGATTAATAGCTACAACATCATTTTTCTTTAAACCCCTTCCTATTGCTACTGCTACGTTCTTAACCGCAGATAAATCAGCTGTTCCATCAGCAGCAAGAACAGGAACACATATCATCTTGAGAAAAGAATCTTTAGACGCTTTAACTAGATCATCATATATAGATAATTTCTGATTGTTAATCCCCTTTTCAAATGCTTCGTTAACTCCAGGTTCAGGAATATGCGTTTTTCCTTCTCTTGCATATTGTAAAATAGATTTAGATTTATCAACGCCTATTACATGCGCTCCTGAACGTAACCATGCCGCAGCAATCGGAGAACCAACATGACCCAGACCATATATTGCAATTTTATATTCACCAGAACGTATTTTATCATCTAAGCTTAATAGTAATTGTGAAATATTATTATCAAATAATATATCTTCATTCATATTAATTTTTTTAACGTTTTTTTTAGTCCTCATAAATTTCTAAAACATAAGGCAATATTTGTTTTTTTTTAAATTATATTAGAGATTGGGAATTGAGGGACTTTGTAAATCATAAATAATTTATCACCCTAAATAACATTTGAAAATGTTGTCGAATGCAATAGATACAAGAGATCCTATTATTAGCACACTTGGTTCTCATTGTTCTTTACAAGTTTTAAAAGGTGCAAAAGATGAAGGCTTCAAAACATTGTTAATATGTGAAAAAAAACGGGCAAGTCTATATAAAAGGTATAAATTTATTGATGATATATTTTTTCTTGATAATTTTGGAGATTTATTAAGCAAAACGGTTCAAGATGAATTAATAGATAAAAAAATAATTCTAATTCCGCATGGAACTTTAATATCCAATGTCAAATTTGAAGAGTTAGAAAAAATTAATATACCAGTATTTGGTAACAAATGGATATTAAGATGGGAAGCAGATAGAGTATTAAAACACAAATTGATGAATAAATCAAATTTTAATACACCCAACGAAATTAATAGAAAAAATGAAATTAAAAATTTATGTATAGTTAAATTACATGGGGCTGCAGGTGGGAAAGGCTATTTTCTTGCCTGGAACGAACACAGTTTTGATAACGGTTGTAAAAAGTTAATTAATCAAAAAGTAATAAAGTCTGAAAAGGAGTTATATATTCAAGAATATGTATTAGGTGTACCTATATTTTTACAGTTTTTTTATTCTCCTTTAACAGACGAAGTCGAACTATTAGGTATAGATCGAAGATATGAAAGTGACATTGATGGCATCGGGAGAATACCAGCCCATATTCAAATTCAACTTGATCTTGATCCTTCCTATAACGTTATTGGTAATTTCCCCTTGGTACTTAGAGAGTCGTTATTACAAGAAGTCTTTACAATGGCTGAAAATTTTGCTAAAAAATCAAAAGAATTAATTCCCCCTGGCATCCCTGGTCCTTTCTGCTTAGAAGGAGTTTATGACAAAAATGGCAAATTTGTTATATTTGAATTTTCTGCCAGAATCGTAGCTGGTACAAATCTCTTTATTAATGGATCTCCTTATTCAGATCTTTTATATAATGAACCTATGAGTATGGGAAGACGAATAAGCAGAGAAATTAAAGAAGCAATTAAATCAAATAAAGTACACGAAATAATAACCTGATTCTTATTTCCCTTATTCACTATCCTCCAGTCATTCGAGTAAATTTGTTTATTCTCTTAGAGTTAAGTATATAATCTAGGTTTGCCAATGCAACAATAGCTGACTTTTTTACTTCTTCACTTGGGTCACTTAATGCGGTCACCAATACAGATCTGGCAGCCTCAGAACCTATCACTCCCAAAGCAACAGCAGCTTCATGTCGAACAAAAATACTCGGATCATTTTCTACTGCATAAGATAATGGCTTTATCCCTCTCTTAAATCCTAACTGTCCAAGAGAAAAAGCAGCCTCATGTCTTACTAAGTCATCAACATCTTCCTTTAATGCTTTACTTATGGTGTCTACCCCTTTCTCCTCGCCAATATCAGCAATAATACAAATAGATCTAGTCCTAATGACAGGATCGTGATGGAATGCTAATTTACTGAAAAATTGAATGTTTTTATTGTTAAATTCCTTTTCCATTTCTCCTATTAATTTTAACCTATCGTAATTTTCATTATAATTAATCTTCAAGTTAAATTTGTTCTTGGTTTAAACTAAATCTTCTTATTAATCTTTCATAAGTTATTATATTTGTAACATTAGATATTCTTATGCGTCTAAGATATTGGCATCTTACTATATCTGAAATTTTAAATGCGAAATACCCCACTGATAAAGTCAACCATTGGGAGATAAAGTGCTTATATGGAGAACATGAACATTTTGGAATATTTTGGTATAAATATGGAACCCCTTTCGATAAAGAGCCTGTTCATGGTATTTGTTTTTACTATAATGAGATCCCAGAAAAAATAGTTAGAGAGTTAACAGATTATTTAGTATCAACATTTGGTGGCAAAATTTTAAGAAGGCAATCACGAGTATTTCTTGATGGATCTAAAGAAATTCATGACCCTTATAATATAGGTCAATTAGCCAATGAGATTAGTTTAAAGTTTTCAATTCCTGTCGAAATAACGTTAGAATTTGAAAAAGTTACAAAAGAAGAGGTTGACACTAACAGTTTTAATTTTCCTTCGAAAAAGGCCTTACCAATAGTTGGAATTGATTGAAAACAGATTAATAATAACAAATCATGACTAACTATTAAAAAATCAGTTAATTTGATTCAAAATAGAATTTAATTTAGTCATTAAAGTAGACATACTAACAGGCTTACTTATAAAGTCTATAACATCTAATGAAGGAATAACTTTACTGAATTCTTCTTTATTTATTTCAAAAGCAGTTATAAATACTATTTTCATATGAGGATTACTTTCCTTAATCCGTCGATATAATTCAAATCCATTAATTTTAGGCATTCGGATATCTGTAAGAACCAAATCATAATAATCATCAGGATTTTCCTTAAGAGATTCCAAAGCTGATTCTGCATCAATGAATGTTTCTACTTGGAATCTGTTCTTTGATTCAAGTCCTCTTTTTATAATAGATAAAATATCTCTTTCATCATCAACAACCATTATCCTAGGCGGTATATGAGTAGTTTTAGAGAAGTTCACGCCTATTTTATTTATAAGCTCCTACTAAAAATGTTATCTATTCTATAATTGAGTCATTCCGTTCGATTTAATAAACTAGAAAAAATTAAAATGATTTGATATTTGTAAAATTGATATAGCAGTTATTTGTTTTTTATCCAATGAAAAATTTGAACGATGAAGGGATCGAACTTCTTGATGCTGAAAAAATTAATGAATTTAATACATTGCGAATTCATAATCTTACCTTTAAACCCAATTTAGATAAGCAAGATTTTTCCGGAAAAAATCTTTCCTTAGCTTTTCTGAATGGAGCACTTTGTAATAAAACTAATTTTTCTAATTGCAGATTGAAAAAAACCAATTTAGTGCAAGCCGAACTCAATAATTCGAATTTTCAAAACTCAAATCTCACAGATGCATTATTCATGTATGCAGAAATGAACGAATGTTTATTAACAAACTGTAATATGAAGAGATCTAATTTTATGTGGGCAAATTTACAAAATTCAGACTTGAGTAATAGCAATCTTGCAAATACAATTTTCATAGAAGCGAACTTACGCCATTCTATTTTACATAATTTAAATAAAAAAAATGCTTATATTAACTTAGCAAAACTTGAATTTACGGAATGGAAATGAGGATTGTATCCATCTAGTATCTTTAGGTTATTGTTAATAATACCTAGTTACGTCAAAGATATAGCACTCTTTTCATAGGTGATACTATAATCCTGTAATGTCTTCATTTGAAAATATCCAGGGGAAAAAATTCAGCATTCCAAATTGAATCTAATTAATATCATGAAAAACTTGCACTGGAGGCCCTACTATTAATAACTGTTAAAACGATAATATTATAATTTTGAGGGAACGTAGGTATATTAATACTATAAAAAATTTTTTATAATTAGAGGAAGGTTTTTTATATGCTAAGATAATTTTTGTGATGTTGTACAATCATAAGATAAACATCAAATCTTTAATCAAAAACTTTAATGATTTTCCCAAAGAAGGGGTGATTTTTAGAGATATAAATCCATTGTTCAGGAATTCAATTGCAATACAAGCGATCGCTAAAGAATTTATTAAAAAAGAAGAGTTGTCAAAAATTGATTTGATAGCAGGAATTGAGTCTAGAGGATTTACTGTTGCATCTTTATTAGCTAAAAATTTTAATAAAGGAATGATACTCGTGAGGAAAGTCGGCAAGCTTCCTGGGAAAACAATAAAAAAAAAGTATGATATTGAATACGGTAGTTCAGTGATTGAAATACAGGAAGATGCAATACAAAAAGATCAAAATATTCTAATTGCTGATGACTTAATTGCTTCAGGTGGAACTGCCAGTGCAACTGCTGAATTAATCGAGGAAATGGGAGGGAGAGTTTTTGGTTTTGCAGTTATTATAGAATTAGTATACCTAAAAGGAGCAGAAATGTTAAGAAAAAAAGGGTACGATGTTCGTTCATTGGTGAAATATTATGATTAAAAATTTAAAATACAGATCAACAATAGGAGTTATTGGTGGAACAGGTATCTATGACTCTAATATTTTTAATATAATTGATGAAATCAAAATTAATACACCTTATGGAGAAACATCAGATAGAATAACAATTTGTACATATAATGAAAAAAGTATAGCATTTATTCCTCGCCATGGAAAAAATCATAGAATTCCTCCGCACAAAGTTAATTATCAAGCCAACATTTGGGCTATGAATGAACTTGGTGTTAAAGTAATTCTAGCACCATCAGCAGTAGGAAGTCTCAAATCACAATATAGGCCAGGGGATATAATATTGCCTGATCAATATATTGATTTTACAAAAAAAAGGAGATATACTTATTACGATGGTCCGGTAGTTTGCCATATTTCTCAATCTGATCCATTTTGTCCTGATTTGAGAGAAAACATTGTAAGAGATTTAAAACAATTAGGGTTTAAGTTTCATCCAGTAGGAACGTATATTTGTATAGAAGGCCCAAGATTTTCTACTAAAGCTGAATCTAATTTCTATAGGACAGTACTTAAAGCCGACATAATAGGAATGACCTTAATTCCAGAATGTATTTTAGCAAGAGAAATGGAGATGTGTTATGTGTCCATCTCAACAGTAACTGATTATGATGTTTGGGCTGAAGTTTCTGTAAATTCACAGGAAATAATTGAAACATTAAGTAAAAACGTTGATAAAACAAAAAAAATGCTGCTAACAATTATTCCCAAAATAAAAGAGGATAGGAATTTATGTAATTGTTCAACCTCATTAGAAAACGCTTTAATTTAATGAATCGCTGCGGTATTATAATTTTTTACTAACACCAATTGTTAAGTATAGAAATGTTTCTCATTAACCTTAAAATCTTCCTTAAGAATAGGTATTCCTATTTATCATGGTAATTTCATATTTGCAGGAAGATTAACATCTCCTTCAATTAACTTTCTCTGTATAGTAAGTTGTAATTTTTCTGGATCAATTTCCATTTTTTTTAATTTGTTAATAGACGCATTCGATAATTTTAAGCTGATATTATGACCTCCAATTCTCCCAAATGCAATAGCAGAAAATCTGAAAGTTTTGTTTTTAACAACAAAATAACCCGTCAATTTACTTGCAACTTCTCCTCCTGAGGAATTATTTATAAAAACATCTATTTTAAGATCCTCATTATCTCCAAATCCATACATTGTCTATAACTCTTTTGTAATTTCGACGCTCCGATTTATATTGCTTTCAACAAGGAAATTCCACCAATCATTATCAATTATATGGAAATTTTGTACATTTGTATTTATAATTGTCTCATCATCAGTATCATAGAATTTAAATGTTCCTTCCTCCAAAATTTTTATTAATTTCCATCTATCTTTGCCAAAACGATTTCTATTAACAGCAACTGCCCATTTGTTCCCTTTTTCTATTCTAGGCATTCCAATATAATCTGCTATATCTAAAATTCCTAATCTTTTTTCTTCGCAGAAAATCTCTTTAGTGATAACACTTCTCCAAATATCTACTGCGCCTATGGTTTTACCTTCCTCATTTATATTAATGACACCAAAATAAACGATCTTGTCATTTGTTTTAAAATCATTTTCACTCATAGAACATAATATTTTTATTTCTCCTTATTTAGTTCTTGCAGCCTCAAATGATTGTTCTAGCATGATTGCAAGATTATCAATTACTGAATTTTTTTTCCAGGGAATATCCTTTTCAACACACAATCTCTTATATCTATTTATTATAGCAAATCTAGGATGAAAGCATTCAAATAAATTATTTGAATATTCAATTATCATATTTTTATTAATGAGTGATTCTATAATTTCTCTACAGTTTGACTTATCCAAATTCAACTCTAAAGAAATCTGTTGTTGTTTCAACCTACCTTGGCTTATTATTAGCAAGAATATCTTTATTTCCAACTCAGAAAGGTGAAGTTCGTTTTTGAATATATGGTAGTGTTTATCATTTAAAAACATTATAAATATAATCTAACCTCAAATAAAATAATTTTTCTGTTCAATTATATGATCGATTTTATTTAAGTAGCAGAATTGATAAAATTTTTTATAAAACAATAACCTTCGGTGAGAATTTCCTTAGAGTGTTTATAAGTAAGCTTTTTTAACGCATTTTCATAGGGTTCCCATACGAAAGCCGTATGCTCTGATGACAATACAACGTCTTTAGAAATGGTTCTAGCTAAAAGATAAATTACTTTTTTAGAGATCAACTCACTCTGACGTTTATATTTATAAGATATCTGTTTCTCAAATCCGTCAATAAAAGTAATATCGCCAATACCTGTCTCTTCTCTAATTTCTCTTCTGGTAGTCTCCATATGATTTTCTCCTCTTTCCTTATTTCCTTTAGGAAAATCCCAATGACCATGGAAATAGTGTAATAGAAGGAATATTATTTTGTGATTTTCAATACAATAGACTAATGCTCCACAAGAAATTTCACTTGTCAAATAATTACCATAGCAAAGTCATGCTATTTTATCATTTTCTTCTTCTGAAGATTCACTATTGGAAAAATATTCTTTAAATTGGTTCGGTAAGTAATCATGTATATCAAGCCATTCTTCTTCGTCCATAAAATAACCACAATGCCATTTTTTTAAATGAGAATCATAATAACCATGTTCATACATTTGATAAATAGAGAAACTGTACATTATTTTAGTTGTTACTTTATTTTCCAAATCTCCTTATACGATTTTGATAAGTCCTTATAGCCCGCATAAAATCGATTTTTCGGAACTCTGGCCAAAAAACATCCATAAATACCAATTCACTATATGCACTTTGCCAAAGTAAAAAACCACTTAATCTTTTTTCTCCTGAAGTTCGAAGTATTAGGTCTGGGTCCGATTGTGGAAGATGAGAAGTATAGAGACATGATTCAATGATTTTTTTATTAATGTCATTAACTTTTAATTTTCCAGAAGTAACCATCGAAGCTATTTTTTTAATAGCATCTACTAATTCTTGTTGTCCACCATATGCCACAGCGATATTTAAAAACATTGAATTGTACGAAGAAGTTTCTTCTTCTAAAATTTTTAGTATTTGTTGCAAGGTTTTAGGCAATAATTCTATATTACCTATAGCTTTAATTTTCATTTTTCGTTTATGAATTCGGTTATCATCTTTAAGTTTTGTTAATTTTTTACTCAATAAGTTATAGATATTAGTTAATTCCTCATTTTCCCGTTCAAGATTCTCGTCCGAAAGAACATAGACAGTGGTAATTTTTATTTCTAAATCATATATCCAGTTTAACAATTCTTCAGCTTTTTCCGCACCAATAAAGTGAGCTTTGTCAATTCCAAAAAAATGATATTTAGCCCATCTTCGGTTTCCGTCTAAAATAATAGCAACATGCTTTGGTAGAGGATCTCTTGATATCTGAGACTCCAACCAACTTTCATATATTTTATATAAACCTGATAACTTAAATAGTAATTCAAACAAAATTTGACTAGAAAAATTTACCATTTTCATTTAATATTTTTCTTTGAATTATAAAGTGTTTAATACTTATTTATTTTATTTTATTAAATACTAATTCTTAAGCGATTCACCACCTTTTCTATTTCTATAATATTGATATAGAAATGTGGCTGCAACCAATGTTATAGCTAATCCAATTAGTAATGAAGAAATAAGATTAAAAGGACTAGTTCCTTCAGTTAGTACTGACGTAAATTGTAAGATTGGGTAGTATAATAAAATCAATATCACCAATCTTAAAATATCTGACATGGTTTTGATACTTCCCCTAAACCAATTACTTAATAGAGTACCAGATAATATAGTGCCGATTCCAATCCACAATAGCAAAATAGTCCCTCTTAGGAAACTTCCAACTATTTCTTTGTTGGTAACAATTTCAAAATTTGTCATATCCTCCCTAACAATTCCCTCTGGGATATGTGAAAGACCATTCACTATAGAAACTACTATAATTAATAATCCAGAAACCAAAGAAAAAATCCTGATAAAACTAGTAGGAGTTGGCTTACCTAATGCACTTATTGATTTATCGATGTCAAATGCACGTATGATAAACGCGGAACCTAAAATGCTTAGAACTAATGCAATAGCTTCCCTTGTCAAACCAAAAATAGTAGCTATTCCACTCGCTACTAACAATGTACCTGGAACACCCAGAAAGAATTTGGAATACCTAGGGTCATAAACCAACATTTTGATATATTTTGCAAAAATTGCATAAGAGTACTCTACACTTCTACTATGTTTAATTACCACCCTTTGTACAGATATTATTGGCACCATAGATTGGATTACCGGTACGACAGTCTCATCATCTTCACCGTCCGAAACAATTACAGAAGCGTCAGCTTTGAATTTATCAACGATATATTTTATTTCAGAGCCGATTTTTTCATCGCCTTCAATCCCCCTATTATATCTTCCTGCCACAAGGGCAACCTCCACATTATATCCTCTCTTCAATAGATCTTCGTAAGTTTTTACAGCTGCAAATATAGCATTCGCATCGGAATCTTCAGGATCTTCAATTGCTAAACGAATTCCCGCGTTGATGCATGAATCCCTCCCAATAACAGGCGTATCAATACCACCTTTTGATCCTAGATCATCATCTCGATCGATACACAGTACAATTATACAGTTAAAACTATTTTGTCTTGATATTAAATCTCTTCCTAATAGATTTTCTCCATTATTACCATTTGACAAAAGAGGGCCTCTTTATTTTATCATTTTCACATTAATTAATTTATCTAAGAATAGTTAAGATAGATTACAACTATAATTTTGAATTTGGAGTATTAAACGTTAGTTACAATTTAAACAGGTATCGATATAACAATATGATTTTTAGCTAATCAATAAAATTTATTAGCGTATTATATTTAAGCATAAAAGATATCAACAACAATCTACAATGCTTTATTTAATGGATTATAACGTTCACACTACATATATTGTAGATCATTATCTTCTTTCCATAAATTTATCCTTTGATGAAACCAAGGATAAAAACTTGTATTCTTATCTTCAAATTGTTTCTTAATTATTTTGGCAATTGTTTTAGAGACTTGACCAGGTTCACCATAAATCTCCTTCTTATTTTTTGACTTTACTCCAAAATCTTCAAATTTATCATACAAATGATTCACCATTGAGGTAATCCATTCAGAATTTATTGGGGGAATCAGCAAATTGCTTTTAGCATCAAAAATTGTTTCAGGCCTGTCTGTGTTTAACCTTATAGTAAGAGATAATACGTTTTTAAAATATAATAATTCCTCTTGCATGGAACCTGAATCTGTCATCTCTGCCCAACATCGTCCGCTATCCAAGAACTCTATTACTTGACCATATTCTTTCCATAAAGGAGTGATTAAGAATTTGTGAGGAAATTCATCTGCTAGTAATCTAACTTTTTCTTCTAAACCATAAAATTTCAATGCAGACTTAGTAGCATTGAGCATAACTAATACAACTTTGTGATCTGAATACTTAACGATATTTACTAATCCATGGATTATTGACTTAAATCGATGTTCAGTGAGATTTTCCCTTCTATGAATATCCATTCTTATCCATTTTCCTTTTTCTAATTCTGGATATAAATCAAAAATACTTTGAGACACTTTTTGTTTCCTTTTAAGATAGATTGCATCTACCACTGAATTACCAACAACATGGACAAATTCATCAGGGTATCCTTCTTTGACAAGATTATCCTTATTCAATTGGGTAGGAGCAAAAAAATACTGTGTACCTGCAGAACATATCCAAGTATCGATTTGTTCGGGAAATGGTTCTTCTCTTGCGACAAACCATTTTCCATCAAATTGTTCTTGAATATATTTTTCTATGAGATCTAATGTCGGTTCTTGTGTAATTTTTAATTTTTTCATTATTTCTGGACTCATAGACCTTAATCCTGCCTCATTTTGAGCGACCTTTTGACCCATTCCAAAAACCCAAGCCAATGGAGCTATTCCTGCAACTAAAGTATCTCCGTGAACAACAGGGAGTAGTTTTGAGGTAGAACCAAATTCTTCTTTACAAAATCTACCAAAAGATCCAAATTTAAGTATCAATTCACTGGCTTTTTCCATAAGATCTCCTCTTATCTGCAAGTCACAGCCAACTGATTCTTCTAATTTAAATTCCTTTATTCCAAAACCTAAAATCTCGTCAAAATGCTGGCCTGTATCTATAACAAATACGGGGAGTTTTTCTCTTTTGGCCTCGACAACTAATGGCGCTTGTTTATAGAAATCTGGTTTTGTTCCGATAACCACGGAAAGTATTGGACTATTTTCTAATTTAGCTAAATTAAAAATATCTCTTAGTAACGTACTATTTACGTTAATAGGTAAATTTTGTCTCGATATCTCAATCTTCTCAATATTTGTAGTCTTCAATTAAATCTCCCTGTTTTTTTAATTCCTTTTTTAGTTTTTAAATAAACAATAACTCCAATAATAAATATTGCTATTCCTCCGACTATAAAAGTATAAGGAACTAAAACAAGAATAGGATGAAAAAATTCAGAATTGATATTAGAGCTAATAGAAAGAGAGATTACCATACCTATGATTAAAACTATTCCAGAGGCAGCTAATAGCATTCCAATCAATCTATTACCATAGTTTTTTGATAAACCAAATGATATCGCTGCTAAGATAATGGAAGGTGCACCAGAAATAGATAGCGTCTTGACAACCACTCCACGAATGTCAACAAATCTCTCCGGTCCTTGTCCTTCATTACTGATTAAAACATTATAAAAAGAAACAATTAATAAAACAAACATTATTGCTAGCCCCAGAGAAGCTATGGACAACCAACTCTCTAAATCGAGGCTATTTTTTAAGATCACTTATTCAACTCCTACTATCTTTGCAATTTCTTTTCTTGCAGCCGCACCCAATTTTGAGGCGGCCGTTTCTGGTAAAACGTTATTCACGAAAACACCAAATCCCTTTTCTAATCCAGTAAGTTCAGAGATATGTGGAAAGATTTCGATATGCCAATGAAATTGTCTGCTATTCTTCTTTTCTGGTGATAGTTGAAATATAAGATTAAAAGATGGATTGTTTAATACTTGAGCCATTCCTCCTAAAGTGGATCTTAGAATCATAGCGAGGTCAAATATTTCTTTCTGAGATATTTTTGTCACGGTTGTAGAATGTTTCTTTGGATAAATTGCAAATTCATAAGGATAAATCGAAGCCCAGGGACAAAAAGCAATAAAATAATCTGTGGCAAGTATTTGTCTAGGTCCATCTAGTTCAGTAGAAATCGCAATACATGAAGGACAATTTCCATTTTCATTAACATATCGATGTGATGATAATGCCTTAGATTCTACAAATGGAGGAACCTCCGAAAAACTAACAATGTCAATATGAGAATGATCAATTTTTGATCCACACCTATTTCCGTTATTTATATAAACAGAAACATACGTGACTTTCTTTTGAGAATAGAGCCATCTTATTCTATCCTGTAAAACTAAAAGCACATTACACCATTGCTCCACTGAAATTTTGGAGAAGCTATCACTGTGGTCAGGAGTTGCTACTAAAACTTGATGATAGCCATAAGCTGGTTCGCTATATAGCGGTTTATCAGTATACAGAGTAGAGTTATTTTGAACTATTATAGGGGTATTACTATTGAATACCCTTACACTCCAATCTTTAACTATGTTTCCTTCAGAATCGGATAATCGCTGGAGAATTCCACTTTTAATTACAAGTGAGACTATTGCAGAGGGTGTGTTATTTTCATTGCCGGGACAATATGGACAAATTGTGAGTGAAGAATTATCATTTTTTATTTCCTCTAAATTATTTGGATAGATTACGAATTTATCCATTACATAGTCCTTTCTCATTTCTCCCAAGGTAATGCTTTTAAACGTCATGGTTTCCTTTAATTAAAGGTTCTGAATGATTTATAATATTAATCTCTGCATAGGAAAAGATATTTGGAACCTAACATCTTATAAATTCGGAACATGTTTACTCTTTAAAATTTCAGTTTATTACAATCAATAAGTTTAAAATATAGATGATATCTTGATAAAATATTATGACAATGCCAAAAGGTTTTGGATCAAATGTAAGTCAAAATGGAAAAAGAAATTTTAATGACTGGTGGAATTCTGTACCTGCAGATTTAAAGCAAAAAGCTAGAAAAGGAGATGAAAATAATAAACCCTTATTGAACCAGGTAAACTATGTTCTTTTACATCTTCATTTAGCAGGAAAACATGATGCGAAACCTTCTCACGATGAACTAAAAGATTGGCTTCATAGTGGCCAAGTCGATGTGTTACGAAAATAATAATTCCTTTCTTAATTTTTTTCTCATAGAGGTAATCTGTTCTTTTACTTAGTATTTATCTTTCAAAAATTTTAAGAATATTTCCTGAGATAGTTCAAAAGTACAATAATAAAAATTACTCCTGTATAAACAATTAGTTGGAACAAATCTATAGATCAAATAAAATTAAATTTTATAAGCAATGACGATTCTCTAAAAATTATTTAAATTCTTCTTGCAATACTTTCTTCTTTTTACTGAGCTCAAAAATTTTATCAGTATGAGAAAGGGCTTTTTTTCTAGATCTCTTAAAAAAGAGAGACTGAACAAGAAGATGGTTTTCAGGAATCACCATTCCTGTTTGGTCATCAGAATAGGAGATTTTAAGTACATCACCTTGGCTTCTCATTATTTCTTGATGAATATGAATCATATTGGTATCACCATGTATAAATCCCATCTCAAGCGCCTTTTTTCTTATATCAGCAGTTCCCTTCGCAGAATTTAAAATTGCTACCCCAAACTCATTTGAGAAAATTTCTAGTACTTCATTTTTTGTGGGTGCTTTATCTTTAAATCTTATATACATTTGATGTAAGTGCATCATTCTAGAAGGTACCTTATAGGCATCTACAAATAGTTCGATGTTAGGTATAAAATTTTTCACATCATCTTGATGATGAGGATTCTTATCCCATTGTATAGAATCCTTCACCTCACTTAGATCCTCCAAATCTGCCCATCGTCTAATCAATGTTACATCGTATCTACTTATTCTGTCACCAAACTGATCAATTAACGGTTGAATAACTCTCCCCATTCCTGAGACATTACAACTACCCTGAATAACATACGACTTACCAACCATTTTCTCATAATTAACTCTTGAATTGTGAATTATGTCAGCAACAGAATGTTTGCCTTCTCTATCTTCTCCACCTTGAAATATAGCCATTTTTTTCATCGGAAGATAAAAATTTTGTTTATTATCAAATCCCAGCCCTTCTTTCGATGCATCTATTACAATATCACTTTTTTGAATAGCCTCCTCGATAAAACCGGTAAACTCCAATTTATTATTCTTGAATTCTTGTTCTAGAGAGGGGGGGATAAAAACTTTATATCCTTTGGATATTGCTTCTTTTGCTCTTTCGTCGGCCTTATATTTCGCTATACCAACCAGATCTACTTCTTCATCTAAGTTAAATGCTGTAGCTAATCTTCGTCCGATATTACCATAACCATTAATAAATAATTTAACCATTTCAACCATTAAAATCTTCTTAAGTTATTCCAATAAACGTATAATATATTTTTATTTTGACTTTATAATATTTTGAAATGTTTAAATTGACTCATCTTATTAATTATCGCTAATCTAAATGAATATTTTGATTATTGATAATTATGATTCTTTTGTTTATAATATTGCACAATCACTTGGACGATCCAATATTACAACTTACGTCCATAGAAATGACACTATCACACTTAATAAAATAAAAAAGATGAATATAGATGCAATAATCATATCACCTGGACCAGGAAATCCTGAAGATAAGAAATACTTTGGAATTTGCAATAATATTATAAAAATTTTAGGAAAAGAAATTCCACTTTTAGGTATATGTTTGGGACATCAAGGGATAGTATCAGCTTTCGGTGGAAAAATTAATAACGCAGTTACCACCCGGCACGGCAAAACAAGTGAAATATATTATAAAGATGATCCCTTATTTGAAGATGTCAAGAATCCTTTTGTCGCGACTCGTTATCATTCTCTCATAGCCGATAAGGAAACATTTCCTAATTGTTTAGATATAACAGCGAATTCATTGGATGATAATGAGATTATGGCAATAACTCATAAAAAATACCCTATAAAAGGGGTTCAATTTCATCCAGAATCAATATTAACTAATGAGGGATTAAAGATATTAAATAATTTCATTTTATTTATAAAAAAATGACCAATATAGAACTTAATATTCAGAAAATTTTAAATAAATTTTCTTCAGAAGAAAATTTATCATTTAAGGAAGCTAAAGTGATATTCAAAAATATAGTTGAAGGGAGAATGCAAGATTCGTATGCTAGTTCTATTCTCAAGGAGATTTCATTGAAAGGAGAGACAGTAGATGAAATTCTTGCAATGGTTCAAATTATTAAGGAGTCTTCTCTAACAATCCATCCAAAGTTCAAAAATAATTTATTTGATATTTGCGGTACTGGAGGATCTAAAATCAAAACATTTAACATTAGTACTGCATCTGCAATTGTTGCTGCCTCTGCCGGATGTAATATAGCAAAACATGGAAATCGGTCAGCTTCTGGTTTTTGTGGAAGTGCTGATTTCTTGGAATATATTGGACTAAACTTAGGCAATTCTCCTCATATTGTATCACGTAGTATTGAAGAATTAGGTATAGGTTTTTTGTTTGCTCCATTATTTCACCCTGTATTAAAAAATGTTGGAAAATTAAGGAAGGAAATAGGCATGAAAACAATTTTTAATATTGCAGCCCCCTTATGTAATCCATGTGATAACTTAAGTGGCCAAATCATAGGTGTGTATGATGCGGCATTATTAGATAAATTTTCCAAAGTTACAAAAAAACTAAATAAAAAATACATACTTATGAATTCGATTGATGGCATTGATGAAATATCTAATACTTGCCTAAGCAAGATAATCTATGTTAACAAAGGAGAAATCCACAGATTTAACCTCAACCCACAAGAGGTTGGAATACCCCTTACCTCATTAAATAATATTACGATTAAAACTAAGAAGGATTCAATAGACCTGACTCTAAAATCTATTTATGGGTTAGCTCGCAAGGAAATCGAAGATATTTTAGCCATGAATTCCGCACTTGCATTGGTTCTATCTGAGATCGCTAAAGACATTAAAGAAGGAATTGATATTTCCAGATCTGTAATTAGAGAAGGAAAAGCCAGAAAAAAATTAAAAGATTTAATTACATTTTGTGGGAATAAAGATAGATTATTGGAAATTGAAAAGGATTTGGATCTAAGTTAAAAATTAAAAATAGGTATTAGAAATACATATACAATATCACTTTTGAATCTATTCAGACATGTTTGTTTATTTATTGATTGCAAAACCCAATACAAAATTAAAGTAAATTTTTTCAGCTAATCTCATTACGATTACCATACGTCTCGTAACATTGAAGAGATTACAGTCATAAAATAAACTACTATCATTACTTTCCTCCTTACTATAACAAGATAAACATTTTGGCTTGGAAATATACCATTATAAAAAAACTAAATATAAAAATCTAAATCATTACTAGTTAAATAGTCATTATCTAAAGTAAATTCTGCTATAATGCAAATGCTTATATGAGTTTGTAAAAATATGATACGACATTGAGCTTCCAATTCACTATATTAGAAGATAAATTAAACTTCATGTTAAATAGGCGGGAACTAAAAATTTTCTTGAAGAGTGCAGCAGGTAAAATTAGTAAAATCGAGTTAGTCAAGATGATATCAAAAAATTTTAATGAGGATGAAAAAAAAATTTTTCCGATTTCATTAGCTGGTGAAAAAGGAAAAACTGATCTTACAGCTACTCTTTTTATCTACGAAAATGGTGAAATAGCAAAAAAACATCTTCCAAAGTATAGAATACTTAGAAAATTATCAAAAGAGGATAGAAAGAAAATAATTGATGAAGAAAAGGCTGTAAAATTGAAAGCCAAACAAGCTGCTAAGGCAGATACTAAATAATATTGGTGAAATTAATGACAGATAAAAAAAACGAGAAAGACTCTCAAGTTTACAAGTTCTATAAATTAGATGGTAATTCTGTGGAACGTATCAAGAGGGATTGTCCTAGATGTGGAAAGGGTGTATTCATGGCTGCCCATAAAGATAGACTAACATGTGGTAAATGTGGCTTTACTGAATTTATCAAGAAAAAACTATAGTCTAGAGAAATTTTATTTTATCATTTATAATTAGGGTTTCTAAAATTACTAATTTTTTTTCAAAACAAAATTAATGAAAAAGTCATCATATAGTGGGTTCTTCAAATTATTATCTTCTTCATAAAATTTTGTAATAAGTAGCCTTTATTAATCCATTTTTGTATTATTTTAGTGTATAAAGTAGCATCTGTAAATCCGTATTCAAAATTATCCAGCATATTCTCAAAAATGTTTTTTCATTCCGAGATTCTATATTTGCATAGAATAGATGCTTCATGCCTTCATAAATTCCTTGATGAAAACCATCAACCATGTTACGATAAAAAATGAAGATATGTAAATCCCTGACCTCCTATCGGGATGATAGACTTTTTTCCTACATAAGTAAATGAACAGTAATAGGAATTAGAGTATCCAATTTTAATTCAATATCTCAAGTCGGAAGAGGCCTCGCGTACAGTATAGGTATTTTATAAATTCAATTTGAGAGTATGAAATAACTAATTAGATTCTATTGAAAAATAAAGGAATTGTATCGTATTAATGTTTTCAAATGAGTTTTAGAATTTCTTTCACAATTGTAAATTTTTTCAATATAAAATTATAAACAACTTAGAAATTTTATTGTAAGAATTCGCAGATTTGACTTTCGCCAGTTGATCAAATTCGTTAACAAAGGTGACTACATTGTTTTGTATAAAAAATTAAGAAACTGAGATGTCCATAATATCGAATTTTAAACATTCACATTGAGTATGAAGTACTAATGAAATATTTGGCTCAATGAGATTTCTTCCTTCGACAAACTGTCTTAAGAAAAGACCGCTATCACATTCTATATTAATTATCAAATGGAGAGGGTCAAGTTTTTTGAATTTAATATAATAGATTTTTTTATGTATTGTTTTTGACTTGTAACGATAACTTATGATAGAATTATTTAAATTCATTAATTTGATAAGATGAATTTTATCTATAGGATTAGATGCTTTTATAAATATTTTATTTTTAATTCTAAAATTCCTTTTAATATTTCCGAAGAAGTCCCTTTTTTCAATTATTTTGAATGACATTCCGTCATCAGTAAAAACTTTATTAATCTTTATTGTCCTTTCACGTGGATTGATAAGCTGAATCAAAAATAAGCGACCTTTACCTAATACTTGGCTATTATCATCTTCACTTCCATACCACGTGAAAACCATCCTATCTGATCTAATACAATTTGATAAAGTCTTTTTTATTATTGTTTCAATTGTTTGTTTTTTTGAAATAATCTCATCATGATTACCATTAGGATCATTCTTTAAACTATTTTTTTCCCTTTGAGCCATAAACTTTTTCTTGTTATATCTACCAAGCAAATATAAAGACCTGGATAAAATAGTAATAGAATATTCATTATTACCAGAAAAAAATATATTAATTTTAATGTCAGGATTGATTAGATTTAATTTTTTCTTTGATAGAGTTTTAAATTTGTTTCTAATTTCAAAATTAAAAGAAGATTTTATATCTTCTCTATCTTTTAATTTATAACGTGACCTAATATAATCTTCTTTATCAAACATAAAATAAGGTAATGAGCTTCCAATTGTAAATGAGCGATAGCTATAGTTTTCTTGAAATTTAATCATATCAAATAGTGTGTATGCAATTTCATTAATATTGCTAAAAATACCTTTGCAGATAAAGCAATTTATGTTACTTATTTTGTTATATTGTTTTAAAGTAGGGAAATTCCGTTTCTGACAAATATTACATAGTGTATATTCAGAACTGAATGTGTTTGAATAATTCAAATATTTTGATCTAGTCAAAATTTAGCCAAAACCAAATCGTCTCAACATGCCATGCATCTGTCTTCCTTTTGCTTGTTTCATCATGGTTTTTGAATTGTTATATTGTTTTATCATATCTTTCACCTCATGTTCTGTTATTCCAGAACCACGAGAAATTCTCTTTCTTCTCGCATCATTAATGAGATTAGGATCTTTTTTCTCAACTTTGGTCATCGACTGTATTATAAATCTCCATTTTTCAATTTTTCCTTGTAATACATCCAACTGTTCATCTTTTACCATTCCAGATAACCCAGGTAAATTTTCTATAACGTTTCTAAATCCCATCTTATTAACATTTTCCATTTGAGAATAGAAATCCTCTATTGTCATTTTGCCTCCTAAAAGCCTCTTAGATTGAGTTTCATCTGCTTCAATCTCAAGGCTCTTAGCCATATCGAGGAGAGCTTTAATGTCACCCATACCAAGCAATCGTCCAACAAACCTAGTTGGTGAGAATAATTCCAGATCGTCTATACGTTCGCCTGTACCTATAAAAGAGATTTGTGCTCCTGTAACTGCGGATGCGGCTAGAGCACCACCACCCTTTGCAGTTCCATCTAGTTTTGTTATTACTATCCCCCCAATTGGGGCGGCATCATGAAATGCTTTTGCTTGACTATAAGCTTGCTGGCCAATTGTTCCATCTATGACTAAAAGAACTAGATCAGGATTTGTAACCTTATGTATTTCATTCATCTCTTCCAATAATCCAGATTCTTCCTTATGTCTTCCTGCGGTGTCGATAACAATCACGTCATAATCTTGAGATTTATAATATTCTAACCCATTCTTTACTATTGAAATAGGATCTTTATTTTCTTCTTCGCCATATACTTCAACTTTAATCTTTATACTATTCATTTTAAGCTGTGTAAGAGCGCCTGGTCTCCAAGTATCAGCCCCTATGATTGCTACCTTATAGCCATGTCGTGAAAGCCATCTAGCAATTTTTACGGTACATGTTGTTTTGCCACTTCCCTGAATTCCGAACATCAATATTATATTTTTTTTACCTGGTTGAAAATTAAAAGAATCTTCTGGGATTGATTGAGCTTTGTCTATATGGAGAATCTGGGTGCCTTTATATCCCAACAGAGAAGAAATTTCATTGTATAAAATTGTGATTATATGATCTTTTTTTGTTAATCCTTTTGGTGGCTGTTCTTTTAACGCTCGTTCCTTGAGATTTTTTGTTATAGAAAGAACTTGTCTTACATTAACATCAGATTGTAATAAGGATCTTTGAATATCCTTAGACAGCGAATCTATAAGTTCTTCGTTAATATCAGATGCCCCAACTATTTTCTTTAAAGCACTTCTTAACCCTGTCCTCAGATTATCTAACATTTACTTATCTAATAAAACGATATCCGATATTTCTACTATTCCTCTTTGTCCATCCCATTGTATTTTTGAGGTTAAAATTTCTAATCTTTTTCTGAAAATAGGGCAATCTAAAACTATTGTTTCTGCCTCGCCTCCTTCAAAAGAGATGTTGAACCCATATTTTCTACTCAACTTAAATAAGTCCTGCAAGGTTGAATGATTTAGTATAATCCCAAGAGAATTAACATCTAGACCCATTGAAGATACACTTATAATTTGAATTACGAAATTATTTTTCAGCAGTTTATTCATGTAATCATACTGATCAATTTGCCATAATGGAGAAATGAGTTTTAAGTTGTATCTTTCACATATCTTGTTAAATTTATTTTTTTGGAAATTCGAACTTATTCCACCATGAACAATTCCATCAATTTTATAATCCTTGTTTGCTTGATTGATTAATTCATCTAATTTGTCGCATTCGTCATCTATCGATATAGAATTGATTTGTTTCATAATAATTGGAATTTGTAATGCTTGAGACTGTAACTGTGTCGTCCAGATATTTGGAGAATGAAATAAATAACTTTCAACGGAATGAGGTATTAAAGTTAAGAGACAATCAACTGATAGTCCCCATTGTTTAGCCAAATATAAAGAATAAGTACTATCCTTTCCTCCAGAAAATAAACATGCTACTCTCAAATACAAAAATTAAAAACAATTACTAGTATTTATTAAAATACTAAATAAAATACAAGGTCCAATTCTTCTAATTAAGAACATTGGGAAGGTTCTGCGATCTCAGGAAATAGGATTATTAATTTACCATGTTTTTCTAAAAAATCTAACCCCATTTTAGTGGTTTTATATAATCCAGTTATTTTTGAATATTCGATCAGATGTGTATTCATCGCCACGGATATATATCGAATAACTTGAGAGTGAGATACTGATGCTTTATTCATTATAGTAGTTTGATATTCCCATTTATCTTTTGCACTTCGAAGAATTGACGCGATTACTTCAATATCTGCCCGATTTTTCATTTATTTGCCCTTTCCTCCATTTCTATATGCTTTACAACAGTAAATTTTCTATAATAAAAAAACATTTGACAATTAATGAAGACAATTTGTTTGAAAATTTATAACAATTTTAATTTTTTACAATTACTAACACCTCAGTAACTCATAATCTTCTTCATATACAACGTATCAGACGGCTCTTCCTATACTTCATCGGTGTTTGTATAGTTATCTTTACTTTACTAAATCTTAATAAATACATTATGTAATTATCTTCCTATTTTATAAAAAATTTTTTGACGTCTTTCCATTTTTATTATGCTTAGATTTTAGATAATTGATGATATCTGCTAGAATTGTAAAAACGAATGAACCTCTTATTATTGAAAAAGTTCCTATTCCAAAGCCTAAGAATTCCGAAGTTTTAGTAAGGGTAAAAGCTGCTGGAATTTGTCATAGTGATTTGCATCTATGGGAAGGAGGTTATATGGGAGCAGGAGGTAAATTTATGAGAGTAGAAGACAGGGGAGTAAAATTTCCACTAACTCCTGGCCATGAGATTTCAGGCGTTATTGAAGATATAGGAGAATCTGTACTTCACTTTCATACAGGAGACAATGTATTGGTATATCCTTGGATTGGGGATGAAATTTGTCATTCCTGTAAAGCCGGGGACGAACACTTATGTGAATCTCCTAAAACCCTCGGAATATATCAAGATGGTGGGTATTCAGATTATATCTTGGTTCCAAATTATAAACACCTTATTAAATTAGAGGAGATAGATTTTAACTCATCTGCTGCTCTCGCATGTTCCGGATTGACAGCATATACTTCAATCAAAAAATCTTTAGGGATGCCTGGAGAAAATCTTTTGATTATTGGTGCAGGAGGATTAGGGCTTATGGCAGTTCAGATTGCCAAAGCGATAACGAATTCCAACATTATAATATTGGATGTTGATGACGAAAAACTAAAAGAAGCAAAAAAATTAGGTGCAGATATGACAATAAATTCTCTTTCTTCTGATCCTGTCAAGAGCGTAAAAGATTTTACCAATGGAAAAGGATGTGAAGTATTAGTAGATTTTGTAAATAATAGTAAAACAGCTTCAACAGCAATCGAAGTCCTAAGAAAAAAAGGAAGATATATCATGGTTGGACTCTTTGGGGGATCATTAGAATTAAATTTGCCTCTTGTTCCACTTAGGGCTTTCACTATAACAGGTGCATACACTGGTAGGTTTAACGATTTAGTAGAATTGGTATCCTTGTTTAAAAAAGGGAAAATCAGTTCTGTTACTACCAGACAATATAAATTAGAAGAAGCTAATCAAGCTTTGGAAGACTTGAAAAACCGGAGAATTATAGGAAGGGCTGTCTTTAATCCATAAACTTTGGATCCCGCGAGCAGGATTTGCTCCATAATAACGAAATAGTTATTTTGTTTGAGCCTGCGACAATTCGGTTTCTGCTAATGTAAGCCTGATAGGCTGAAAATACGGTTAGCTAAATAAGCCAACTACTACAGCCGAAAGCTCTACCAGGCTGAGCTATCGCGGGATAAATCGATTGATATATTTATTATATATAATTGTGTCTCAGAAAATAAACCCAAATAACACAGGCTATAAAAGATATTTCGAAATATTTAATGAAGAATAACTTATGATTTTATCAGCACCAGATCGTTTAAGCGCAGAAAGTAAATTTAAAACATACGAAGTTTCATCAAATAAACCAATTGTAGCCGCTGCTTTCATTATCGAATATTCCCCCGAGACGACTTGAACAACTAATGGGAGCGTACAATTTTTTTTTATTCTATATATCAGATCAAGAGAGGACATTGCTGGTTTAATCATAACCATATTTGCCCCCTCATGAATATCCATTTCAATTTCTCTTTGTATTTCCCGTGAATTATAATATGGTACTTGATATGTAGATTTATCTATTTCATTGGATGAGGGAAAAAAAGTTTCTGATCTGAATGGTTTGTACAATGAGGAAGATTGTTTTGCAGAAAAGGATAGAATTTTTATTTTATTATAACCATTGGCATCTAATTTTTCTCTAATTCTTTTAACTTGTCCATCCATCATGGATGACGGTGCAACAATATCTACTCCGGATATTGCATGACTTAATGCAATATCAGATAATCGTTCATTTGTTAAGTCGTTATCAACTACTTTTTTAGCCTTTTCTAATAACCCACAATGTCCTGTGTTATTATATTGACAGAGACATACATCACTTATAGTTGTGATTTTGTTTCCAAAATTTGATTTTATCAACATCAGAGTTTTTTGAACTATCCCATTTTTTTTAGTTGCTGAGGTACCTATAGTATTTCGAAATCTTGGTATACCAAAAAGAATGATAGAATGTATACCATTTTCAACAATTTCCTCTAAAGCTTGGCTAATGTTATTATAGGGAATTCTAAAAAGTCCTGGCATAACATTTAGCTCTTGAAATTTATTATTTTCATCAACAAATAAAGGAAAAATTAAATCGTTTTTGATTAAACTGTTTCTTTTTGAAAATTCATAATAATTATCTTCATGTTCTACCATTCTTTTCTTCCGTTTTAATTATATATTATTTCTTTATTCGGTAACTCCAATTATTTAGTATTTGATCTATTATCCATATCATCGTTATTTAATGTCCATGGAAACCATTTACCAATAATCTTTCCCCAATCAATTCTAAGATATAAGAAAATAATCAGTATTAATATACTAATACTAACGCCAACCCCTATATACAAATAAATCGGATCTGTATTGTCGGAAGTCAATACTTCTACCACTGGTCTGCCTAAAAAGACACTACCGAATACAATAAATTCATTGAGAATGAATTTTCCCGAAAAAGTAGCTATCGCAAATTTTGCTGGATTATATTTGGCTAACCCAAGTGGAATATAAACAAGATCATCTGGAATAGGAGTCAAAGCTGCAGCAAACGCTCCTGGCCAACCATATTTTGACAAAAGTTTTTGAAGAGGAAGCATCCTTTTTTTCGTTTTAGTGCTCAAGATATTTCGTCCGTAATAGCTTACGTAAAATATTATTAACTTTGCCATGACTGCTCCCACTGCACTAAAAAGTGAAACTAAATGGGGATCAAGGTTCTGATTAATCCCTGCAGTAAATAATACAGGGAAATAAGGAACAGGAATAAATACAATTATGCTAGCGAAAAACGTAATTATTAAGATTCCAAAATATCTTCCCACGTTACCATACTCTTCATATCCAAAGTCAAAAAAAGTGAGTATATCATTAATGCCATCCAAAGATTGAGACTCCTATTTGATTATTTTTTGTGTAATTTAAGTCAATAATTTCATTAAATATCCAATAAGTGGAAGTATAAATTATAGGAATCATATTAGAACTTTCGCACAGAAATAATTAATATGCTTTAGCGAATATTACCGTCTTTTTTGAATTTTCATTACAGTATATACATTTGTTATCTGAAGAATATTTTTCTAATGGAATTAGTCGAATATCTGCACCTGTCTCATTTTTTATGCTATTTTCACATTCTTCTTTTTCACACCAATCTGCCAAAATAAAACCGCCCTTTTCATTTAATATTTTCTTCATTTCCTCATAGTTAGAAATTTTAATAATATTGTTATCTTGAATATTCTTAGCTTTTTCGAACATGGATTTTTGAATCTGATCTAGATAGAAATGTACTGACTTTATACAGTCTACTCTTTTAATTAAGATTTTTTCTCCTGTATCCCTTCTGACAATCTCTAAATTGTTATTATTTATGTCTCTTATTCCAATGTTTATCCTCAGTGGTACACCTTTAACTTCCCAGTCGTTAAATTTCCATCCAGCGGTATATTCTTCTCTATCATCAACAATAACCCTAAAATCCAAATTCTTTAGTTCAACGAATAATTTTTTTGATTCTTCAATAACTATAGCTCGTTCTTTGTTCTTAAAAATTGGGACAATTACCAATTGAGTAGGAGCAATTTTAGGCGGTAAAATTAATCCTTTGTTGTCACCGTGTATCATAATCAAAGCTCCTATTACTCTCCAAGAAATTCCCCAGGATGTTTGCCATGCAAAATACTGTTTTGAATCCCTCCCTAAGAATCGGATTTCAAAAGGTTTTGAAAAATTCTGACCTAGATTATGAGAAGTAGCCATTTGTAATGCTTTTCCATCGGGCATCAACGATTCGAGAGCATTAGTATAGAGGGCTCCAACAAATTTTTCTCTCTCCGTTTTGATCCCTTGAACGGTTGGAATAGCTAAAAAGTTTTCTATAATATATTGGTAATAATTAAGGATCAGCAAAACCTCTTCTTCAGCTTCTTCTTGATTTTCATGGACAGTATGGCCTTCCTGCCATAGAAATTCTGAATTTCTAATAAAAGGTTTAGTAGATTTGATTTCAGCACGTAAGGCGGAATTCCAAAAATTGATTTTCAAAGGAAGATCCCTATAGCTCATAATCCATTTAGAAAAAATGTGATAGGCGAGAGTCTCGGAAGTGGGTCTTACAGCAAACTTTTCAAGTAAATCTGTAGATCCTGCTTTAGTGACCCAAAATACCTCTGGAGTAAATCCTTCGAAATGTTCCTTCTCTTTAGATAAGAGACTTTCTGGTATAAGAATAGGTAAGAACCCATTTTCATGTCCTGATTCTTTTAATTTTTTATCTAGAGAGTCCTTTATAATTTCCCAAATTTTATACCCATATGGTTTGAGTACAATAAATCCTTTAACTGGTGAATAATCGATTAAACCGGCTTTGGTCACTACTTGAGTATACCATTCACTAAAATCAACTTCTTTTCTAGTTGTTATTCCTATCTCTTTTAATTCTGACAAAAAAATCCCTTGATCTAAATGTATTTGTTATAATGGCTCACCACGACAATATACTTGTCCCGATATTCTACTATGAAAATTTTTGCAGACGTAACATGGGATAAATGATATTTCTCTTTGAAGAACAGGACAATCCACAGACTCCATTTTCATTCTTTTAAGCATTTTAGGACTAACGCCTTTTAATTTTAGTTTTCCTTTTTCATCCATCATTCCAATACTTTTTAATTCATTTTTGACATCATCACTAAGTTTCATCGCTTTGTCTGATAACTTGATAGGTACGATAAATTTTGTATTGGTATCAGTTAAAGAATTAGGTTCACTCATATCTTTATTTTCTAATGATAGAATATATGATGTTTCCTATACCCTAAAAAAAATTAAAGATAAATTACTTTACTAATGGATATAATAGTGATGAATTCAGAAATTCCAATTTCTATTAAAGACAAGTCTATATCTGAAATTCTCGAAAAATGTCAAGAAAAAAAGAGTATTTCTAAAGAAGATGCCCTTCGCCTTCTGGACTCTGATGACATTATATCTATTTTGAAACTATCAACCTTCTTAAAAACAAGGCTAAAAAAAGACGTTATTACTTATTCAAGAAAAATCTTTATTAATATAACTAATCTATGTAGAGATTTTTGTTCATATTGTACATATAGAAAAAATCCATTTGAATCATCTTCAATTATGATGAAACCTACCGAGGTAATCAATCTAGCAAAAATTGGGAAAAAATTTCACTGTACTGAAGCTTTGATTGTAGCTGGGGAAAGACCAGAAGATAGATACAAGGAAGCAAAAGAATGGCTAAGACATCTTGGATATAATTCAGTAGTAGAATATGTAATTGATATATCTGAAAAAATTGTAAAAGATACAGGCTTATTACCTCATTCTAATCTTGGGAATATTACAAAAGATGAAATGAACTTATTAAAGAGATATAATGTAAGTCTAGGCTTGATGCTCGAATCTTCAAGTGAAAAATTGATTGAAAAAGGCATGCCTCATGAATTTGCATCTAGTAAAAATCCCAGTAATAGGATCGAGGTGATTAAGAACGCTGGAAGAATGAAAATTCCCTTAACCACCGGATTATTGATAGGAATCGGCCAGACTCGAGAAGAAATAATTAATGATTTGTTTCTTTTAAAAACGATCAATAATGAATTTGAGAACATTCAAGAGATAATTTTACAGAATTTTCAGCCAAAAACAAATACACGGATGCATAATTTTCCTTCTCCACCTAACGATTATTTTTTAAAGATAGTATCTATTGCACGTTTAATAATGCCTGATATGAATATTCAAATTCCTCCGAATCTATCTCCCTCAAGTTTTAGTTCTTTCTTAGATGCAGGGATTAATGATTGGGGAGGAATTTCACCAGTAACAATCGATCATGTAAATCCTGAATTTCCCTGGCCAAATTTAAAAGAGTTAAAAAACATTACTGAATCAAGGTATCAAAGGCTCCGGGCTAGATTACCCGTATATCCTGAGTATATCGACAAACCTGACTTTATATCTCCTCAGATAAGAAATTATGTAGAAAACTTTATTGGTTTAGATAGATTAGTGAAAGAGGAATATTTAGTTGAATTTAGATAGCATAATAAAAAATATAGATCCCATTATTTCGACTATATTAAATAAAGTACTTGATGGCAATAACATATCTGAGGAGGAAACTATAGAACTCTTCAATTCTAGTGGATTGGAATTGAATATGATTGTAATTGTTGCTAATCATCTTTGTAAAAGAAAAAAAGGAGACCTTGTAACATATGTCATAAATCGAAATATAAATTTTACAAATGTTTGCATCAAAAGATGTGGTTTTTGTGCTTTTAGTAGGGATTTTAGAGAAGAAGAAGGGTATTATTTACCTATTGAAGAAATAGTAAGAAGAGCAAAAGAGGCTGAAAAAATAGGCGCGACTGAAGTATGTATTCAAGCTGGTCTCCCTCCGAGAATGGACGGCATGTTATATGTGGATATCTGCAATGCTATTAAAAGAGAGTTGCCGAATATCCATATTCATGCTTTTTCACCTGAGGAAATCCTTTACGGCGCGAACAGAGCTAATTATTCAATAGAAGATTATTTAAAAACGCTTAAAGAAGCAGGTTTAGGGAGTATTCCTGGAACTGCAGCGGAAATATTAGATCAAGAAATCAGAGATAAAATTTCTCCAGGAAGAATAAGTGTCAAAGACTGGATAAAGGTTATTAAATGTGCACATTCGATTGGAATTAATTCTACTTCTACTATTATGTACGGCCACATAGAAACTTATACACATATTATCAAACATATGAGTATACTGAAAGATATTCAAAAAGACACTGGAGGATTTACAGAATTTGTGCCATTGAGTTTTGTTCATACTGAAGCACCAATGTATAATAGAAATCTTATTGACGGTATTAAAAATGGACCAACTGGAATTGAAGTATTAAAAATGCATGCAATTGCAAGAATTTATTTCAATAACTATATAGACAATATTCAAGTTTCATGGGTAAAAGAGGGACCCAGAATGGGACAGATTTTATTAGAAGCAGGGGCTAACGATTTTGGTGGGACATTGATCAATGAAAGCATTTCAACCTCTGCAGGAGCGACTTTTGGCCAGCTATTAAAACCTAAAGTGATGAGAAATTTAATACATAATATTGGCAAAATACCTGCTCAAAGAAAGTCAAATTATCAAATTATCAAAACATTTTCAAGTGATAATTACTTTGACGATGAATTGCTTGATAAATCTGATCCACTGGATTTTGGATCATATCAAGAATTAATAAAATTGGATAACTTTAGATTCAAAAAAAATTGATTTCGATCCTTTCCTGTATTTTTATTAACAGGAATTTAGGATTATTTTATTGGTAAGATTTATCAATAGTAAAACATGACCATTAAATCTGTGTCTATTAATGTCAAATACCGTGGAAAAGTCTTTTAAATGGAAAACATTGGAGCATAATGGAGTAGCTTTTCCTCCTAATCACATTTCAAAAGGAGTAAGTATAAAGATAAACAATGAACGACTAGCACTTAATAACGAACAAGAAGAAATAGTCTATGCATGGGCAAAAAAGAAAGATACTCATTACATTAATGATGTAATTTTCCAAAATAATTTCTTAAATGATTTTAAAAAAATATTACCACCAAGATTCCACAATACAAATAACATAAATGAAATTGATTTCTCAGAAGCATTTACCCTTGTTGATGAGGAAATTAAATTAAAAATTAGAGAAAAAGAGACAATCCTAAAGTTAAGTAGAGAAGAAAAGAGGAAATTGCTAGAAACAAAAAAACAGGAAAGAGAAAGACTAAAAAATTTTTATGGAAAGGCTTATGTTGATGGATTAGAAGTGGAAGTTGCAAACTGGTTAGTAGAGCCTCCTGGTTTATTCATGGGAAGAGGATTGCATCCACTTAGAGGAAGATGGAAACCAAGAGTGATACCTCAAGATGTTATTTTGAATTTGGGAGAAGATGCACCTGTTCCCGAAGGGGCATGGAAAAGTATTGTTCATGATCATTCATCAACGTGGCTCGCAACTTGGACAGAAAAATTAACTGAAAAGAGAAAATATGTTTGGTTACATGATTCAGCATTTTTAAGACAAAATAATGATAAAGAAAAATATGACAAAGCTAGAAACCTCGAAAAGTATGCAAACACGGTCGAAAAAGAAATCATAAACAAAATGATTAATTCTAAGGATTTAAATCAGCGTAAAATAGCAACAGTTTGTTATTTGATCCTTAAATTAGCAATGAGAGTAGGAGATGAAAAAGATAAAGACGAGGCAGATACTGTAGGTGCATCGACATTGCGAATAGAACACATCCAATTTCCTGAAAAAGACAATAAGAAATTTATAGAATTTAATTTTCTGGGAAAAGATAGTGTTCCATGGCAAAAAACATTAGAAGTAAATTCAGTAGACACAAAAGGTTTATACGATAATCTTCGATTATTTATGAGAGACAAACAAGACAATAATGAAATTTTTGATAATATTAATTCCTCAAAGGTTAATGCATTTTTAAGAAAAATAGATACAAAAAAGGTCCCCGGTCTTACTGCAAAGGTATTTAGAACTTATCTTGCAACAAAAATAGTAAAAGAAGCATTAAATGCTCCACCTCTTGATGTGAATGTAGAATCATCAGAACCTGAAAAGGTTTATGTGGCCAAAATTGCAAATCTAAAAGCAGCGATTGCTTGTAATCATAAGAAAGGTATTGATCCAAACAATCCTGCAAGTAAAAAGGCATTAGACAGATTTGCAGAATCGATTACCAAAAAGGAAGAAGCCATAGGGAAAATAAAGAAAGATATATTGTCTAATAAATGGACAACAGAAAAACAGAAAGAAAGACTAAAATATAGAATGGAAAAAATTCAGTACCAATTAAAATTACAAAAAGAAACACGTGATTATAATTTAGGTACATCTTTAAGGAATTATATTGATCCCAGAATTATGAAAACTTGGTTAGATTACGTAGCATTAGATTGGAAAAAAATTTATACTACTACTTTACAAAGAAAATTTAAATGGGTTGAATTATCCAAGAGATAAGGAAATTCATACAATACTTAATTCTTTTTTATAACAGGTTTACAAACAAAAATACACTAAAAAGGGGTATTTCTTATCCCTTGTTAATTTCACAAATTCTGGGGGAATTAGAATATTAATAGAATATATATAACAATTGAAATAACAGGAATGAAACGCTGCTGAGCTTGCCGGAGTGGCTCAGCTTGGTTAGAGCGTTCGACTCATAATCGAAAGGTCGCGGGCTCGAATCCCGCCTCCGGCATTGA
>DASVEV010000021.1:0-6468 GCA_036380415.1 Nitrososphaeraceae archaeon | reverse complement strand
AGTTGCATTGTCATTCCATTTCACAAAATTTGTCTGCCATAATGGGCTGTAATCTTTATCTCCTGGTACTGCATTTGCAACTGGAAGTTGAAAGCCACCTGGTGCTTCACCTTGAACTCCATTTAAAAATACATAGCCTTGGCCACGAATTGATTCTGATGTATTGTTCAAAACTGGAGCATAATTTACTGGAAAACCAGTATTGTTTGTAATAGAAGATACAGCATGTTTGTCAGAAGCATCAGTAGCAATAAAGTACGCTATATTGCCATCTATGTATCCTTTTGACAATGGGATATCTATAGAAACATTTGCTTTTGCTAATTTCAAAATAGACCCAGGTTTGCCTTCTTGTTGTTGTTGTTGTTCTGATACCAGAGGAAAGAAAATAACCATAGTAGAGGACAACAAAATCAAAACTACTAATATGACTGCAGGATTGGATAATCTCGTTTTATTCAATTTTTTATGCATCTTGAAACATTATTAAATAATGTTTACTTATATTAATAATATTCTTTGAGAATTGAAGTACTCTTTTTGTTTAGAAATATTAAATATAAAGTTCATTCAGATGTTTTAAGGTTATGATTGTGTTTAAATGACATATGTGAATCAATTGACAATTAAGAAATAATCTATATAATATAGTTGAGAGATATAGATCTTGATAAATCATGGATATAATAATGATAATAACGCTAATGCCAATAAGAAGAAAGTCTTAGATGTTTTATCAGAAATAGAAGAGATTGCCAAAAAGGATTCTCTTCCATCAATTGGGCCCATAAAAGGAGAAATCATTGAAGATATCATCAAGAAGTATAAACCTAAAAGGATACTGGAGATTGGAACCTTACATGGATATTCAGCTATTTTGATGGGAAATTTTCTATTAGATAAAGATAATGATAGCAATGACAACACTACAAAAGAAATTATTATTACCTGTTTGGAAATCGACAAAAACCTTGTAAATATTGCAAAAAAGAACATAGAGAAAGCAGGATTGTCAGATAGAATAAAAGTAATTACTGGTGACGCTTTGAAGATTATTCCTACTCTTAATAATCATTATAGATTTGACTTGGTTTTCATAGATGCAGTCAAAAATCACTATCTTAAATATCTTAAACTTGTAGAAGATAACAATTTGCTCAATAAAAAATCAGTAGTTGTTGCAGATAATGTTCTAATATATGAAAAAGAAATGAAAGATTATTTGGACTATGTTAGAAATTCTGGCAGATACAATAGTTATACAACAGAAACTACTTTAGAATTTACCAAAAATGTTAAAGATGCTCTTGAAGTAAGTATAACAGCAAATATGGATTAAGACAAATTTGCTTAAATCTTAATTATCTTTTAACAATAGGGTTCATCTACATGTTAAGGAAGTTGGCGGGAGTAGAGTCCTCCATGTAATAAGGTTCTACTACATAGTATTAGATTTTTAGTAACTTAATTTATTTGAAATTGATGGAATAGTATAACATGAACCTAAGACCTAAGATTGACCTTTCATATCTTGAAAAATAAAATAAAATAGTGGTATTATTTCTTTAAAAATACACGACCAACAATTATTCCTACCAACGTAAAAGCCCCAATAATTACAGCAACAAATACAGTATCTGCTACTGATGCTAATGGTTCACCTACGACTCCCATAAATAGTGAATATATAATAATTAAAAATCCCATCAATGCGAATAGCCCTAAAACAATGGATTTAATTTCGTCATTTTGAGCATCACTTTTATAATCATTAGACTTGTTAGACATGTTTTCAGCCATTGCCAATACATTATATTTAATAATATAAAAACAATTTTTATAAATTATTTTAACCAATCTATAATTATAATCTACTTTATTAATAATCCATTTCTATAAGTGTAAAGAGTTTCTTCAGCAATTTCTCTTTTTTCTATCCTATCTTTTTTAAATATACAATACCTATGGTTAATTGATTATAGTTATCATATTAACTAAAACTTTGCTTAAATATAGTAATCAAAGAATTACCATAAACAGTGAATAACGTCTTTAATAGGTAATTTACAAAAGAAATTTTATGTAGTACAGTTGTCCTGCTACTAGGGGTAATAACGATAGCGGTGCAAAAATAAGGGTCTAATGTTGTGGTAATAAAGAAGATAATATTAAAGATTAGCTTATACATTTAACATGAATGAATAATAACAATATTTGAATTTCTTTATAAAATAGAAAAATGATGTTAATGATTATGTTAATTTACTAATTTTTATTATGAAGTCAATTCAGAAATGTTACTAAATTAATAATTGTTTAGAATACTGATATAGTTTTTGATTTTCTCCACAAACTATAATAACAGTCAATGATTTTCTTCTGGTACTCGATTATGGAAGAGAAATTAAAATTTGTTGTACATGGTAGAAAAGAAGGGAATAAATTTGTTTTAGAAAAAATTACAAACTATATACTAAAAAATTTAGAATCATTCGATGATAAAACCATTATAGTAACATTTGAAATGCCTGTTACAAACAATGAGATAAAAATGGATAGTTGTATTCTAATCAATTGATTAAGCAATTATGTTGTATCATGTAATACAGTAATACAAAATTCCATTACTCATATTATTCTAAATAAAATTTAGTAAAAAGTAATCGATGTCAAATAATCATCATTGTTGTTTTATCATTTACTTCTTGCCTAGATAATAACAAAAGTGAGTCAATCTTATTTTTAGGTCTAATAAGACTGGTTTGTATAAAACAATTCATTTTTAAGTCAAGTATAATCAAATCCTGACTATTTTTCTAAAGCTGTGGAATGCTCTCTAGAATTTGTATACGTCTCGATATTATATCCATTACATTCTAAAAATATTTTAAATAAATTGCATTCTTCATTATACTAATATGAAAATACATCCTACTATAACATATTTTACTCTCTATGGATAAGTGTTAATCAACCTTTCACGGCTATCAGGAAATAGTATGCCTGTATACAATATGATAATGGTAAAAGATTAATGTTGAAATAGAGATGGCCAGAGCTTATTAGAAGCACATCGGTAAATAAGAAGAGAGGATGCGAAATATCTAGCTGTTTGTTTGTTGTTATATTTTAGGTTAATATTATATCTAATTTTCGGTTAATCTTTCTTTATTGCCATTAGGATATTCTATTGTTACTCTTTCTTTTACTATATCTATATTGACTTTTTTATCTTCTATTACCTTTTTTTTCGTAATTAGGATTTCTCCTATTTTTACCTTTTTTTTCGTAATTACAAGTTGTTCAGCATAAAGTGGTATAACTTTTTGTGGCTTGTCATTTAGTATTTCATTATTACTTGTATAACTGGTAGAATTTGTTTTTTCTTCATTGAATAATGGAATCTCATACTCTTTTACTCTTACCTGTCTTCTATCTTTTTCGTTTTGTTGGTGTTTTATATCTTCTTTTTTTTCTTTCTCAATTTTATTTTCATCATCATCATTTTCTCCAATATATTGAAAGTTTATAATTTTATCCTTAATTTGAGTCAAAATATCTTCTTTTGAATATGAATCAAGCTCTTTATCATCTACAAATATTTTTTCATAAGCTATTGGTAAATGTATTTTTTCATCATGTATTATCCATCTTTTTTCTATTTTAACATCTTCTGACAAAATCTTTTTAGAAAGATTGTATTTTTCTTCGATTATAGGAATAACAAATTGTTGTCCTTCTTCTTCTATAGTAGTTTCTGTCTGTACTTTAGTTGTTGCAAAGGAGTTAATATCTTGGTGTTTTATCTTTACCTTTTCTACATAATCTGTTGTCTTTTCTTTAACTGATCCAAATAAATGACCTATCTTAGATGTAATTGAATCTCCTTGATGAACTTTATGTGCTCTGATTGTCATTCTTGACTCTTTTGATTTTTTTGGTGAAATTATAATAGGAGTTACTTCAGGATTCTTTTTCTTATTGTCATTTTTATTCTCTTCGTGGACCATAGAATTATCATTATTTTCTCGATGGAATGATTCCATATCTATAATAAATTATAGATAATATAGTTTAAGAATGTATCCAGTTTATTGTTTATTATGAAAATCGTTATGGATACTATTATTACTATAGATATGATGATGTTAGTCTTTTTTGGTTTTAGGAGAGTGTATTCGAATCCATAGTATAAAATAATTTGTTGCTACTAAAATTATAATACTCACCATATAATTGCAGGTTTATTTTATAGAGTGGTTTATTATGTTACCTCAAAGACTAAACTGGAACATTCGAAAAAATCAAATAGTAATAAATAAAAATTGTTAGTTAATCTACTTTGCTAAATCTTGTAGTTTTTCTCCAATATTTTCAGCTAGATTTTTTACTCCTTCGGTGATATTAGTTCCAAGTTCTTTTGCTCCTTCACTAATGTTGGACCCAAAATTACTAGCATTTTGCTGAATTGCTTCACCAGTCTGATTAGCTGATTGACTCATCTCTTTTAATGTCTGGTTTGATTCTTGACTCATATTTTTCATTGTTTGATTTGTCGAGTCACCTGCAGTGTTCATTGACTGATTCATACTCTCTGCTTGTGCAAAGGCTGAAATAGTTACTGTAGAGGAGAAGGCAAAAATTGTTGCAATGAATATTACTGTTATTACTATTACTGCTGCTGTTTTTGTTGATGATTGAATCAATACCATCAATCAACCACTCTTTCTTTGGTTTTTTCTGCTTCGTATTCTGAACCAGTATCTCTATCAGGGTCTTCAATCTTTTTACCTAATGCTCTTGCTCCTGCCTTTATTTTGTCGTCTAATCCCACATCTTCATCTGTCTCAATTTTTATATCCTTATCGTTTTCCATTGTAATTGTTGTTATACATTATTATTTATAGCAATTAGATTTAATTAATAAATAATAATTTTATGTATCATTAATAGGAATAATATCATAATAAAATTTTATTGAATTTAATTTTCATTCAAAACGAATCTATCTTCTAACTATAATTTATAAATTGGCTGTGTCAATATGACATCCGTCTCTTTGGATGTCATAAACAATAAATTCATTACTTAAAGTTTAATATCTATTTTATATTATAATAACGATATGGGACAGGTATACAATCCGAAAGATTGGAGAGCCAATACTATGGAAGGGTCAGCTTGTGCATTCATTTCTTGTCAAAAAAGACCGACAAGTCAATGTCTTCAATGTTCAAGCTATTATTGCTCTGAACATATACAAACACATCTACATAGATTAAGTCCTGATAGTATACAAAAAGATAAAGATGACCTACATAAAATGAGATAAATTTCTTTTTTTATTTATTATTAATCACTTTAGAGATATTACTAAAAATAAACACTAAGGTTGGATCTAATTTCTTATTCAATTTATTATTTAATTATTATGAAATAAAATAACCTATGAATAGATAGGCAGTTGAAGCACCTCTCCTTTTAAATCTTGTAGGATCTTTTATAATTTACTAGGATTATTTTTCTCTGCATCTATAATTATAGCTTTCACATTTTCCTTTTTTCAAATGTGTTACTTAAAAACTAAGATAAATATAAATATAAAACCCTATATTATTGACAATTCTACGGTCGAGACTCAATCTTATCCTTTAACTAATATTGATGCAATAATTTCTCCATAATACATCTATAATGCTCTGATATATTACCAAAGACTATAATCAAATATATGATCCTCATTTATATAAAATTATTAACCAAGATTAACAAGAGTAGTTATGATATTATTCTTATCATTTCAATACATTTCTAAAATACTTGAACTTTGAATTTAAATATCTCAATAGTACGACAACCTCAGGATAATCTGTCTCCAAATGTAATTTATAATATTCTTTCCTACCACAATATCAATAAAGATGAGCCCAAGAAAGCTACGGGTCAGTCGGGAGTGGATTCGTCCATGTAGTAGGATTCACTAACTTGTAGTTAGCTTTTATTATTTTCATAAGACACTATTTAAAATAGATTATATTATTATTACAATCTTATGAAACACACATATTTTCTCATAACATTTATTGCAGCTCTTATAATAGGAGTACTATCTATAAATTCAGGAATCACTTTTCCCAAGAAAAAAATGAAACACCAGAAATTGATGATTCTTCTTTAATTACAACGTCAGAAATAGATGAATCCATGGAAACAAATAATACTTTATCTCAAACTGTGAATGAGACATCATAATCAAACAGATAAATTTGAAGATATTCTTTAAAATATTCTCTATAAATAAAATATCTATTGAACTTAGTTTATCTGGGATTATACCGATATCGATTCTAAAATAAGAGTCTAATGTATGGTAATAAAGAGAATAATATCAAGATGTATTTTTCATTATTTGTGAAATGTGGAGTTATTATAAAAATTAATATTTAGATATTATAGTATATCAAAAAA
>DASVEV010000020.1:0-2201 GCA_036380415.1 Nitrososphaeraceae archaeon | reverse complement strand
TTCTTCTTATTTCTTATCTATATAATAATACACTAGGCGATCGAGTCAGCTAATTTATTAGTTTCTTTAGAACTTTAAGGTGTATTTAAAACTATAATTATTTTGAAATTATTTAGCCTCAATAATCAACTCTAATTTCTGAAACATTTTCATCTCTGAATTACCTTGTTGGCGATTTGAATATAGTTTATTAGAATACAAATTGAGATAAAAAGTAACTTTAGATTTTCAAGTAATAATTCACACCATAAAGGTTTTGATAATTTACGACAATAGATGGAATAAATACACTTACTGTGTTTTTAATTAATTTTTATTAAAGCAATATAGTCAAATGCCATAATATCATTGAGCAATTAAAGTTATAATTTTTAGTGGTGACTATAGTTTAAAATTTTTTATTAATAGAAAATAAAAAAAAAGGTGTTATAGACACTGTTTAAAATATCGGTGACAAGCTTGATTGTAGTTGTAGCATTGGGTCGCCAGAGGGTAGGCTATTTTGTGGAATTGTGGGATTCATTTGTTGTATTGATGGGAGTAGGGAGCCAGTTGTAACAGCTACATCAGCAACAGTCTCGATTGGCTGAAGATAATGGTTTTGATTATTACAATTGAATATTATCTTTGTATCTGGTTCTAGATAAATTACTTGAGATTCATTGTTGACCTTATCAATATTTGAATTAAATGCCTGATTTAAAGTTGGTTCAATGGTGCTAAATTCTTCTATTTCTGGAGCGTTAATATTTCGATTATTACAATCAATTATTTTTATTTTTTTAGGTGAATTAACATCATTACTTTCAGCATATGCTTTATTGTATGATTCATGATATTCTTCTGTATCAATCATTGACGGTAAGGCGGTACTAATAGCTCCACTAAGTAATATCGCTATTAAAAATACAGTGGTAAAAGCTGACTTTTGCATAACGAATATAATTGAATAGTGTTTATTTACTCTGCGTAAAATTGTAATATTCGTTTACTCTATTGTTTGTCTTAAGTTAATTGTTATTTAGCATTATTGCAATATCATACTAAGAATGTTTATAGTTTGTAATTCTTATGCAATTTCATCAATCAAAATAGTTTAAAAATTTTTTATCCGACGTTTTTTGACAGCATTAGAAATCCGACGAAATGTTTACAAAACCATATAGATATTATTTTATATAGTATTGACATAACTGAAGGATGAAAAAAAGATATTTATACCTTTTTTCATATATTCCAAAATATCTGTCTAAATTATTTTGTTATAATTACTAAAATACCCGCAAAATAATGGAAACTATAATATAATAAAAAAATAAAAATTAGTTTTCCTGTCCAATTATATAGTTTAACCCACAGAGGATACTACTTGGAGGTTGTTATTGTTTGTACAAACAAGTACAATGTCTTCGTCAGTACTCTGTTTTCCACTATTATCTGCTGCCTCTTGGGCTAATAGCGACTGTATTTTGTTTGCTACTTCAGATTGTACTTGAGAATTTGTTACATCGATATTGAAATTATCATTACTACATTTTAATTTCTCGACATCAACTATTGGATCTTGTTGGGCTTGTGCTCCAATCATAAAGGATTGAGAGGATATAGTGATTATTCCTGCAACTAATAGTGTAACCAAAAATACTTTACTAGGTTTTCTTGTTATGGATGTTATCATCATTTAAATCTACTACCAATATAAAGTATATCTGGAATTCGAATGATTGATAGTGAGAGATAAAGTATTATATTTTAATTTATCCTAAAAATAGAAGAATGTAGAATAATATATCAGATATCTGAGAGAAGATTTTCATTTAAATTTCGTCCAAGTTTTGTTTTACAAATTCAAGCGATGATGTTTTTTGGTAATGATATCTATTAGACAGAATAGATCTAAAATTTATTTAAAAATTGGAAGATTATAAAAAAAAGAAAGCAAATTATGTTTATTATTCTATGATCATAATGCATCTGTTGAATTTTCAGTTAAAAAATAAAAATAGGAAGAAAAAATAAGAGGAGATGATGATGATGATGATGATTCTATTCTAGTTTATTGTAGTATCACCTGTTGTAGTATCCGCTCCGCCTGTACCAGTTTGGGCTTGACCTGTTCCTCCTGTAAATGTGGCGTTACCTAGATCATTATTATTGATATTAAAGCATATGTTAAGAATACTATCTGTGCTTCCCCCACC
>DASVEV010000019.1:0-3649 GCA_036380415.1 Nitrososphaeraceae archaeon | reverse complement strand
CTTTTTGATTAACTATAATATTATTGTTGTTTTTGTTTTATTATTACCAAAATTTTTAATTAAATACTCTAATCATCAATAAATTTTTGGAAACTAATAGCTGATCAGATAAATAAGCTAATGCATTTTCTTTTACCTTATCGTTCTATCTATTCATTACTCTCATAAACTGTCCGTTGATGGAGGTATGGCACAATCTAGTGTCTTTGACCCATGTCATATCATTGAAAGAATATAATAGAAGAAAGAAAAGAACCTTTTTTTAATAGTGTTGTATAATACGTTTTATCAGGGTTCTGTTTGGAGTTCTTTGGACTGAAAAACCAAACTAGAGGACATGTGTATGTCATGAGCCTCCATGAACCTCATGTTATAAAAATGCCTTAAAATTTCTAAATTCTTAAAATCATTTATTGTGTAATCACTGAAAAAATACCATGAACGAATTAAATGGTTTGAGTTAAATAGTAAAATATTTTATAATCATGAACATAATTTTTTAATATTAATTTTATGATATCATCTTTGAAATTGAATAAAGTTCAACAGTTAGAACAAAATAGTGAATCTTCACCAATAACTGATTGAGATGTTAATTTATGTAATAATGACTTTAAATTTGTCTAATACGTGAATGAGGTTTTGTGAATAGACTTTGTATAAGAGGTGTTTTCATTATCTCATCAGTATACTAAGTATATAAATATGATAGTTTTTTGAGAATCAAAATATGAAATGATCTTGAACCTTTAGAACTGTCCCCGCCAAGAATATACCAGTCATTTCATGACATCTTAATTAGTAAAGTGAGTATTTACTTGAATTTTCATTGTCCTGCTGTATTTTCCATTTTTATCTTGAGCTAACCAGTCTATGTCTTTTAAAACTTTTATTATCGATAGAATGAAATTTTTATCATGAGTAGATCCATTAGTAGTAATATTGCTTTTATCACATATTGGGATATCATTTAGAGTATGTATAGCTATTTCTAGATCACTTAATCTATTTCGAAATGTTGTGATAATATGTCTATCCAGCCCCCTTAATGTTTTACAGTATTTATTTATCATGATAAGCTATATCGCCAATGCATTTAAGCCTTTAAAAGTTGTTGATGTAAATTCCATAGATCCTTCCTGTTTTTCTCTGGATAGATTTCTTAATTCTTCCAACTATTCTTAATCATATCTATTTTACAAGTTTAATTAACTCTATTATTTGGTAAAACTTGTCATAAGATTTAACTAATAAAGGATCTTGTTATTGTAGATGATCAGAAAAAAGGCGAACTCCTCTATCCACATTATTTTTAGTAGAATATTTGCATTGAGAACATTTTAGAACAAACAAAATTTTATAATATCTAAATTGATTTAAAAATAATTTATTTTTAATCCAATTCATAATTGTTTCCTTTTTGTAATCTAATAATAATTACCCTTCATATATCATAAGGTTCTTTTCTTCTAATAAGTTATGAAGATTATGTACAGCACGATATACTTCTGCTTCTTTTTTAGCCCCTGTACAAACTAACTTCCCACTTGCAAACAGAAGAATAACTGTTTTGGGATCTGACATTCTATGAATTAATCCAGGAAATTGTTCAGGTTCGTACATACTGCGAGGAAGAACTCTAGCAGCTAATTCTAGGTGAATTTTGCCTCCTAAACTTACGGATGCAACAATATTTTGTATTTCAATTATGGGTTCATTTTCAATTTGGATACCTCCATTATTCAACTTTTGAACGACACTTTTGACGGCTTTGATTGCTTGATCTTCTGATTTAGCTCCTGTACATACCATTTTTCCTGAGCTAAAAATTAAAGTAGCAGTTTTTGGAGATTTAAGTCTAAAAACAAGACCCGGAAATTGATCTGGGTGATATTCAACATCTGGAAATATTTGTGTGATTTGATTTAAATTAACCTTTTGATTTATAGTTGCAGAAGCGACAACATTCTCAATACTTACAATGGGTTTAGTTTGCGGCATAATGAAGTAGGCATTATATAAAATATATAAGGATATATAAGTAGACATAAATCTTTGATATGGTTAAAATAAAATAAGAGTATGCTAATTGTTTATAATGAATTAATATTAATCTTTAGTCCAACTAATAAAACCCTCTTTTTGGATTACAGTATCTATAGATTTAGCCAAAAATCTATTTTTCATTAGCGTATTTCTATCCCCAACTATGATTGTTTTTCTTTTACTTCTCGAAAATGCAACACACGATCTTGGAATATTGACAAATCCTATAGATTCTTGATAATTCATTTTATTGTTAGATCGAACCATTGATATTATTTTTCCATAGTGAATTCATGCCAATTATTAGTCACACTAACTTTTAAAACACAATCTTGCCAATTTTTACCAATTAATGATAACGAAAAAATAACAACATCTAGGCTCTGACATTCAATAATGGTTTTACCAATTGAAAGAATGTCATTATACATCTTTTAATTATTGTAGTTTACCACATTTACTACAGAATTTCGCTTGTTTAGGAATTTCTGATCCACAGAAAATACAATTTTTAGTTATTGTTGTCGTTTTTTCTTTTCCACTGCTCTCACTAGAACGTCGTTCCGGCTCAATATCTTCTGGCTTGAATGTGGGTTCTTGCTGCTTTGGTGCAGGCATAACATATTTTTCTCCTCCTCCGCCAACAGCCCCACCAGTACCTACAAAGCCCCCTATTCCAAAACCAGCCTGAGGAGAAGGAGGAGAAGCCATTCCACCAGTAGCATTTTTCATTGATGTGCTCTTGTCGATTGCTGACTTAATTTCCAAAATTACTCGAATCGCAAGAAAACCCAATGCAGATGTTGAAACCAGATAATCGCCAATTTTAGCAAAGTATTCTTTTTCATTCATTTTTCCTTGCTTGTAGACGTGGGTCGCATCGATAAATGACTCATACTTATCTTGAGTATCATTTATCTGCTGTTTCAATTTCTCAGTTAGTGTTCCTAGAACATCTACTGCGCCAGAATACATTATTGTTGTTAAAGATGTAGATTGCGGCGTTAATAAAAGTTTGAACGTTTCTGAAATTACTCAAGTATTGCCTAAAAAAATTGGTAACGTCAACATAGAAATTCTCTTGCCTCTTCAAAATCACGGATATTTTTCAAGGAAACATCACCATAATGTTTTTAATTTATTCTTCTTTCTTTAATAAAATAATTTGCAGTTTATAATTAAATTTTTCCATTTCAATCTTAGAAAATTTAAAAATTTGATATGATTTTGAGAATGCAAACGAAAAAGATAGAGATTGGTTTAAGAGAATAGAAGATATGGTGAAGGAGGATTCAATGTCCTTGAATTATATCAAATTTTATAAACCCCGAAATAACCCTTCGAGGTTCGAGTCCCACTCCAGGCGATTTGCTGTAGAAAATAAAAATACAACATCAGAATGAGAATACTGTGCCAACGCTACTTTGTAAGAACTTTTTAGGCATGGCTTCAATAATTCTGTTTGTTGCTTTCCAACTGGTACAATAACATCTTTAGTATTTTTATGATCGGAGAGATTTTTTAAATATTGGGCAGCAGCCTACTGTAGTCATAATCACATTCTTGAATAGTCTATCATGTAAGTTTAAGATTTAGTTTAATA
>DASVEV010000018.1:0-9415 GCA_036380415.1 Nitrososphaeraceae archaeon | reverse complement strand
AATTTTTTTATTGTAGTATTTCACTAATAAAAATAGTGACTTTGAATGAAATTTTAATATATAACTAATATTCATTTGTTAGTAACAGGTAGAATTAGTATTGTCAATTGATATGGCCGTAAAGGTTTTGGATGAGAGTTTTGGAAAAATCGTACTGATAAAATTAAAAGGTGGTAAAGTAATTAGAGGAACTCTTCATGGATTCGATCAACACATGAACTTATTACTTGATGATGCTGTAGAGATAGTAGAAGGCAAGTCGTCAGATTTGGGAACTATTGTAGTAAGAGGGGATAATGTAGTTATAATATCTCCACCGCCAGTATAAAATAAGGGGAGTATCTGTAACAAGGAGGTTGATATGAGAACATGACAAAAGGAACAACTTCAATGGGTAAATACACACGAAAGAAGGTACATATAAGATGCAGAAGATGTGGCCATAATTCATTCCACAAGCGGGGCAAAGCATGTTCAAAATGTGGCTATCCCGATCCAAAAATGAGAAAATATAACTGGATCAAACGCCAAGTTATGTAATGAAATAAAATAAAATAAAAAAAATCTTGTATAATTGTTAATTAAAACATTATTCTTTACTTTTGTTTTACGATTGTATATTGATTAGGGCTATTTTAGAATTAAATATATCGATATTTAGTATAAATATATAATTAAAATGGTTGACGAAGACTCTTTTTTATTAATAATAACTGGTATATCCATTATTGGAGGAATTATTTTTGGATTATACTATACTAGAATCTTCTCCTCCTTTATTTTTTATCTAAAGAAAAATAGTTCCAAGTCAAATAATTCCTCTGCAACAAAAGAAGAAAACAAAGTAAAAGAATTAGAAGACGTGCTAAAAACCAAACCAGATTTAATAAAAAAAAATTCCCAGTTAATGGAAGATGAGTTAAAGATATACCAATTCGAGAAAGACCTGGCAACCCATGCTATAGAGAATATTTTGCTTGCTTCTAAAAACAAATCAATTGATTCCTTTGAGAAAGATCGCCTTCTACTAAAGTATAAAGAGCAGTTAAAAAAGTTAAATGAAAGAATGGAGAAAATTCAGTCAGAAATAGATGTTACCAAATTAATTATTCTTAGAGATGATTTAGCTTTTCTATTAGATAACAAAATTTCGGATATTGACGAAAAGATAAAAGAAATCAACTTCAAAATAGGAACTAATTATAAAGTTAAAGAAATGGCAAATCAGGATCGGATAAATAAAACCAATGACAACAATTTAAAGAATATTGATAATACTTTCATTGATATTGAAGAAACTGTTGATGCTAATCTGAGCCTTAGAGAATTAACAAGCTACAAAAATAATCCAAGCCATAAAAGAAAAGAGATGATGATAGAGACTGAGAGAGAAAAAATTGATGACCTAAAAGATCAAGTTTTAGTTGCATTAAATAGACTTGATAAAATAGGCGATATCAAAATGGAAATAGACCATCAACCCGACACAAAAAAAGTTATACAGGACAATATATTTACTTTTACTGATAAAGATCTACGAAACAACTTCCAGGAGAAATTGGAAGTTAATGATAAAGAGCATTTAAGCACTCAAAATGATAAAAAATATGTTAATAACTTGACTGAAAAGAATTTGAACATTCCAAAAATATTCAGTTTTCGGGATGTTAAATCAGAAAATGAGATTGTGACTACCAACAACGGTACATTTGACCCTCTAAGAAAGATCGCTGTGGAAGGAGGCTTAAATAATGAGATAGATGTGAATCTAAACAGGATAAATGAATCGAATTCTTTTGCAAACGTAGATATTAAGGAAAAAAATCAGGACCATAACAAAAAAACCCCACTATCGAATATATTGAATCAGAAAAATAGTCCAAGTTTTAACCATTCAATAGAACCTAAATATAATAAAGAAACATATTTATCAGAAGATCAGAGCAACAAAGGTAAACAATCCTTAAATCAGACTAATAATAAAAATAAAAAAAATATATTCAAATTACCATTGGCATTTATTTTTTCTAAAATCACCAAACAAGATGAAAACAAAAAAGTTGAGGAAAGAATTTTTGAGACTACTAAAAAAGAAAGTAGAGATTCGCTTAGCAATATTGTTAATAAAAATAAAAAAAATGATAGAAAATAAATTATTTTATTTTCTCTATTAGATGATTTAAAATACCTATATAAAGTACTACAGGTGTTATTCTGCACCTAAAAATCCGATAAGATCAAATTCCTCGTTAGATCTTGTTGATTCAATTTCAGCAAGAGATATAAGATGATCATCAGGATCCAATATAATTGCGTGTTTGCCAAAGGGCTCTGTTTTTGGTTCCTTAAAAAATCTCACATCCTTTGCTCTTAGATCCTTGACTACTTGATCCAAATCAGCAACCATAAATCCTACAAGAACATTGGGATGCCCATCACGATCATCATCTACATCTTTTCTCCTTTTCCTTGGATGCAATGCAAGCGTAGTCCCTTTTTCAAAAAATTCTATCCAATCAGTAGTTTTTACTTTAAGTTTTAAACCAATTGTATCTTTATAAAATTGGGCCGACCGTTCCAAATCGTCCACAAGCAATATCACTGAACCAATTCTACCGAACATTAAGATTCTCTATTGATATAGAAAAGATGCTTAATAAAAGAATTTGTATATTTATTGATAAGTGATTATTGGAGCAAAGCAACAAATATTTATGCAGTTTAATTTCTGAACTGAAATTGAACCAAATTGTTAATAATGATTTATTTTCTTATTGCTACAACAAAACTAGATTATAAAACTATAAGCATGGTACACAAAAAATAATAGAGTATTAATAACCATATGATTTTGTTATTATTATTATTATTATTATTATTATTATTATTAGAGTAGTAATTTATATAAAGTAGAAGTAAACCATTCCATCTTCAAAAAATCATTTTTACAAGAAGCTTGCAACTTATGGATCTAAGTTATAACACAAATAATAATAATATATATTTCAATAATTTAGTATTTTAAAATAAATATTCTTTATAATATTGTGTTATCAATGACACACAAAGAATATTTATATTGTTTTAAAAATAGGAAGAAAAGATCAATAGTAACAAAATGATAAATTACAGAAACATTTTATCAAATCATTTTTAAAGTATAGATAATATAAAAAAATTATATATATATACAATCAATACTTAGTATTAGTGTTGCTTTCACATCTTTTCCTCAATTGGATATTAGTTACCAGTTGATTATGACTTTATGCTGATCGACCGTTTGTTTGTGCGTCTTTACTATTGGAGAATCTAAAATTTGATTTTAAGCGATAATAAATATGAAAACAATATTGAAGAAATTAACCAAATAGATTAAGGTAAAAATATAATTCTTAAATTCTTTTATTAATAAAAAAACCGAGTTCCAATGTTCACACTGGTAAAAAATATTATTATTCATAATTTTATCAATTTCTATTCAATTATTACAACGATTTCAATATGTATTCTCGACTACAATTATCTGTTGAAGATTATTTATTTTATTTTTATCTTATAAAGTTAGATAAAGAATAATAAAACGTACACATGCACCATAATTCCGAATGCGGTATTGAAAGACAATAATAGTGAATACTTAGTCCCTATGTTTGAAAATATTATTAAAAATCATTTTTTAAAACTATTTGATAAAAAGAATTTTAAAAAAGAGAATATAATTATAGGATTAGGAAGTGGAAGCACGGTTGCTGAATTTGTTAAAAAAATATCAACGGTTTCTAACAAAGAGAAGTTCAATTTTATCCCTACCTCTATCCAAATAAAAATAATTGCTGAAAAGGCTGGATTAAAATTTACAGATGAGACTAAAATAAATATTCTAGACTTGGTAGTAGATGGAGCAGATCAAATTGATCATAACCTGGATATGATTAAAGGAGGAGGAGGGGCACTTTTCAAGGAGAAAATTATAATGTATTCAGCAAAGAAAAAAATTATTCTAGCGGATTCAAAGAAATTCGTTCCTAAATTCACCATACCTATTCCTATAGAAGTCCACCCCTTTGCCCGATCTACAGTAACGAACCGACTGGAATCTATGGAAATTATAGGAGGAGGAGGAAAAGATGGAATTACAAATGGTTCTCAAATGAATAATAGACGAGATAAAAAAAGTTATCTTAATTTGTCAGCAAAACCTGTAATTCGGACTATCCAAAAAGGCTATCCCTTTATTACTGAAAATGGTAATATAATATTAGATACAGAATTTTCTAGTATTCTTGACGTAGAGAAGGCAGAAAAAGAGATAAAAAATATCCCAGGAGTTATAGAGGTTGGCCTTTTCTCAAGAAAAAACAATACTCACTATTATTCTGTCAATAGCGAAGGTAAATATTCTGTCAAATCATCTTAGAGCTAAACTACGGAGATCTTAGATTTATCTCTCCTTAATTTTTGAATCGCTGGATGAACTTTCCATATCCATAAGAATTTTCATCCACCAAATTGTTTTCCATTATTACCTTTCCTCTCAATATAGTTGTAATAGGCCATCCACACAATTCCCATCCATCATAAATAGTATAATCAGAATATGACTGTAATAGATCAGGTGTGACTTTCTTTTTAAGATCAAGATCCACAATAACCAAATCTGCATCGGATCCTTTCTGTATAGAACCTTTCTGAGGATAAAGCCCAAATATTCTCGAGGTATTATAACTTGTAACTTCTGTAACTCTTTGTAGGTTTATTCTTCGTTTGTTTACGCCTTCACTCAAGAGAACTGGTAGCATAGTAGCAATTCCAGGAAATCCTGATAATGATTCTAACAAATCACCATTTCGATCCAACTTTAGCGATAATCGATTAGCAACATGGTCAGTTCCTATTGTATCAATAATTCCATTTCGTAGAGCATACCATACGCTTTGCAAGTCATGTTTAGAACGTAATGGCGGAACTACCTTGCCTTTTAAATCATTATAATCATAGGTATGAGTAAGATAGTGAGGACATGTTTCAATATACAGATTACATTGTCCTTTTACTTTCTCTTGGATAATTGCATCTATAGCAGCACTCGATCCTATATGAACAAAATAAATATCTGAATTATATTTTCTACCAAGTTCAGCAATTTTTTGTATACTTTTTACCTCTGAATGAATTGGCCTACATCGAGACCACAATTCAAGTAAATTCTCTTCTAATTTTTGGTCTTTTGGCGCTTTAAATTTTTTCTTGTCAGTATTACTATCTTTTTTTTGCTCCTCCTCTTCTGTTGTTTCATCAATATTTTCTTTAAAAGAAGATTTTCCATTTAGAGATATGTTACCTGTCGCTTGCCTGGTATTTTTTTTACTTTCTAATAATAATAAATCATTGTTATTACTTTTATTATTATCAATAAGTTCTTTTTTTATTTGTTTATAACAGATCTCTGCATCCTCTGCATGTACTAAAAGCATACTATTAAAAAAAGCGGTAGTTTTAACAATTTCATTTAAAAAACCATCAGTAATTTCTACTTTGCCACTGCGAATATCTTTTTCCCCTGGATTTAAATCCATATGAATTTGATTAAGTTTTGATCCAAGGTTCATGTATACCTTGAAGGAATTTATGCCTGTTTCCTGTATCAAATAGGAAATGTCTTGGAGATGTTGGTCTATCAAAAGCGACGAATGGATAGAGAAATCGATAATATGATTCTTTAAACTAGCTTCAATCTGTTTTTTAATATTACTCCTATAATCTGAATATAACCTTAACATTCTGATCATTGTTGTAACTCCGCCTATAGCTGCTGATTTTGATTCGGTTCTTGCTGCTTCTTCAATTGGTGTATAAACACCATAATGAACATGAGGGTCTATTAATCCAGGAAGAATATATTTTCCTGTTGCATCAATAGATCTGCTATAACTAATGTTATTTAATGATCTGGAAAGCTCTTTTATTTTTCCATTTTCGATCATTATATTAGTATTGAGAACTCCAACCTTAGGAATTACAACAATTCCATTTTTTATTAATAGATCACAGGAATTTTGCATTACCCTAAATAATAAGACAAGAGCTAATTAATTATGTTACTGTAAGAAGATTAAGTAGATAAAAGTTATTTACGGATATTATAATAATAAACTAATTGTATCTAAAAAAAAGATTAGGTTACTGTAACTTTGCCCACCATGAATGGGTGTAAAGAACAGTAATAGTCAAAATCTCCTGCTGTATCAAATGTATTTTCAAATGTGGCACCAGGTGCAATTATACCTGAATCAAATGCTGGTGTTTCGCCTGCTCCGCCTTGGGGACTTCCTTGGACTACTGTATGAATTGTAGTATCATCATTTGACCATGTAACAGTTGTTCCGGTAGGTACAGAGGTTTCAGCAGGGACATAAAATTCTTTATTGCTTGGATTTGCAGCGCCTGCTGGCATAGATATTGTTTCTTGAGCATATGCTAAGGTTGCATTAGCTGTTATATCACCAGTTTCAGCACTAGCTTCTGCAATTATAGTTTCATATGGTTTTGGTTTTGACCAATCGGCTACTGCACTTTCGCTACCTTTTGGAGCTACTGCAGTTCCTGGTGGTTGGTCTTTAGCTGTAGAGTTTGTATCACCCATTACGATAAATGCTGCACCTTTTACAACATGATTCATGTTGTGGTCTACACCAACATAAGCTCCGGTTTCTGGGAAGACAGCTTCAAATACAGAAGCAGAACCTGGTGGGACCCACCATGTTTCATCCATCACGTCTTGAGTTCCATAGTCTTTACCATCTGGAGTACTTCCATCTCTAGTTGTAATCATACCTGAAATAAAGTGGAATGATACCCCACCATTAGGACCTGGATTCAAGATATACCATCTGGTTAATTCACCAGGGGCAACCTTAAAGATTTCTGGATTTTCATTCAATACAATCTTTACTTTCTCACCTATTCCTGGAGCATATTTGTGTGCCATACCGTTAGTCAATACAAGGTCTGGCTGATCTGTTGCAAATTTAGTAAGATCAAATGTTCCAGTTGTTCCATTTGTCCCTACAAACAAGCCTTTATCTGCTGTGTTGAAATTTTCTCCGAATGAGAGATAGAATTCTTTTGCTGGTTGTTCATCAGCTGGATGAACAACAACTGCTCCATACATACCATTGGCAATATGTTCCCATACACCATTTAAGCCATCGGCACCACAGTGATACATCCATGCACCTGGATTTTCAGCATGCAAGGTAACGTGTTTAGATTGACCTGGTTCAATATTACCAGATAATACGTTACTTGGTCCCAATCCAGCGTGGAAGTCTAAACTGTGGATGGTTTTACCATCATTTCTAATTGTAATGTTTAAAACATCTCCTTGGTCACCAGCAATAACTGGGCCTGGGATAGTACCATTAAAGGTCATTGCAGCGTATTCAATACCGCCTGGATGTAAAGCATTATCTGGTGCAATTTGAAGTTGATTTTCGTTTGCAACCAGTAAGACCTGTTTAACAGGTCCTTCTTCTTCTTGTGCAAAGACTTTGTTAATAATTGGATTACCTGACACAAATGGACTTAATAATAGTCCAGCTACAAGCATACCCATCATTAAACCGGTAGTTAGTAGTTTCATTATAAGCAATTCTTCACTCATGATATATAATGTTTTTCCCTTCGATTATTATTAAATAAAATATAATATAATTCCTCAATAACTAGATATTTTTCTGTTAATATATTAAAATGAATAAAATTTTATAAAATAGATACAATTAATTATAAATAATTAAAAAAATAACCAAACAGTGATAAGTTATACTAGTATACTAGTTTAGAACATATTTATTATTTATTATAATATTTAATTTTAAGGGCTGGTAGTTCAGTGTGGTAGTAATGTTCGGTTCGCAACCGAAAGGTCGCGGGTTCAAATCCCGCCCAGTCCAATAAATTGTTTCGATAAAAATACTCGCTGATTTTAATGTTCATTAACTAGTAATTGTTGACCAAAATAAGGCATATTTTTCCAAATAAAAACATAAAAAGTTGACCATTATGTTGACCATTTCATGGTTGACATGAAAGCCGTTATTGTATTTATGGTCAACTTTTTGTAGACTTTGTTGACCAAGAACTTTTAATGGTCAACTTTATACTACTTTATTATATTGAAACTTTTATGGTTTCAATAACACTTATTAGGTTGAAAAGCTATAATAGTGCTAGATAATGTCCAATTTGCAAAATGAAAATACCAAATTACATACTAAAAATTCAAAAGAATTTGTTCTTCAAAAAATAAGTAAGGATAATAGAAAAAGCTTAACGGCTAGAGTAAAACCAGAAGATCTTATTGTTTTTAATCAAAGATTGAAATTATTTGGTTTCAATAGCATAAATGAATTAGTACATGAATTTATAGCAGGAAGATTTCCTCAAATTACAGAAGACAAACAAATAGACAATTTGATAGGAAATACTCAGTCAAATGGACAAAAAACAATTTTAGAAGTGGGTAATGCTGGTGATTTTTATAAAAATGTTGATCTTGATGATATGTATAACTATTATCAAAATATAAGAGGTTTACATCCAAAGACTTGTAAAGATCTGATTAGCTATTTTAGAAGATTCAAAGATCAATTCTTTACGCCCCAAAAGGGAGAAGAATTGAGAATGCTTTCTCCACGAATACGATCAAAAATAATGGATTCATTTAGAAAATTTGGACAATATTACCTTTACAAATACAATGACGATAGTTGCATTGATCTTGTATTTAAAATTATAAGAAGGTATAATTTGAATGCAGGAAATAATGATCACAGCAAATTATATATTGTTGATGATAATTATTTAGCAGAAAAACTAAGAACAGTATTGCAATTACAAGGAGAAATTGGCCTTATAGTCAAATTTGCAATGTTTTCTGGTCTTAGAGAGGATGAATTAGTCTATATATACAGAAAGGAAATTTGTTCAAATCTTGGTGGATGTTCTTGTGAAAAATTACATGTATTTAAAAAACCAAATGGAACATCTATAATTTTAATTCAATGGCATAGGGGACACAAAAAGTGTTATTTTGCAATTGTTCCTACAACTATATGGAAATTATTTAGAAATTTATCTTTTTTTGATTATAATCCTCATATCAAATCAGCACATTCTTACTTAAAGGCTAAAGACAAAGATTTGCATTTTATGTGGTTAAGGAAAGCCCATTATAATATAATGTGTAGATCAATGAAGCCATTTGAAGCAAACATCCTTGCTGGAAGAGCTAAAACAGTTGATGCAAAGCATTATGCAATGTATGAATTAGACAGTATGTCAAAGAGTTATAATTAAGCCTGGAAAAAATTTGGAATTGATATTTCTTGATTATTAAAGAAAAAGTGCT
>DASVEV010000017.1:0-12184 GCA_036380415.1 Nitrososphaeraceae archaeon | reverse complement strand
TTTATTGGAAAGCATTACTTCGGCTAAACCTAAAATTGGTTGAATCGGATTACGTAATTCATGAGCAGCTATATTGAGAAACTGCTTTTGTGTTTCATTTTTATATTTAAGTTGTTCATAAAGTTCTTCTGCTTTTTTATAGATATCTGCTTGTTTCCATAAACTCTCAAAAATAGAAACATAATATAATACAGTCGATTTGCTATTTGAATAAGTGGACAATCCCATAGCATCTATAGAGTTATAAACATCATCATTTACTAATTCCACCGCCATAGAATAACTCCTATCTACTACAACAATTGTTACTTTTAGCTGAAGCGGTTCTGCTAAAAACTTTACATCTATATTCAAGGATTCTTTCAAATATTTTACTAAATCACTTACTTTTTCATCAAACGGTGTAAGAACTCTGATTTTTATCTCCTTATGAGTTTGAATTACTTCTCTAATAGTATCCAAACTGTCTGCCGTTTCAAGTCGTCTATGAAGAGCATTTGCAGACGAAAATAATAACAATATTTCATTTTTTGCACTCTTAATTAATTGGTCAGCTCTTTTTAAAGCCTCTTCAGGGTTATTAATTACCCTGATGTCAGGCTTGCTTACTTCTTGATTAATTTCATTAATTTCTTGCTCTGTAGGAATTGTTTTATCCCAAAATGGATCAGAAATAAATTGAGTGGTACCCATAAAGTTTTTGAGGTTTTTACCATAGGCGTGATTTAATCGCTTAAACATAATAACACATTGAGGATTATCAAAATGATATTGTGCTCCTGCGATTTCTTCAATTATAATGTCACTGGATTCATTCGCAAATAATTTTTTCCCACATAAAGAGCAATGCAACATAACTTCTGCTTCTTCGTTTTCTTCTTCGTTTTTTGTATGTGTAGGAGTATTTTCATTTTGGTTATTCAATATTCGAGATATGTACTTGTAATATTTTCTCTGTTTTAAAGTATTCGCAAAAGTGGGTAGATTAATTATTTAAACTAATAGACATTTCTCTACAGAACACAGAGCATCTAGTTCAAAACCTTCGCCATAAACACTAGCCAGTCTCTTGAAAAAAAGAAAACAGTCTTCTTTGTCAAAAGTAAATTCATAACTTAAATTATTTATCATCTTACTATAAGTAAAGATTGTATCTTTTTTTATAACCTTACCACATAAAATACAAGATTTCAGTATATTATAATGTGTTTTTTAAAGGATATAAGGGATATGGTTATCTTTACATAATTTTTAGCTAAAATTTTTTCTATAATTATTTGTATACTTAAAAAGTTAAAGAGTATAGATTAATTTTATTAAAACATTATTATAAATATTTCTTCTGTGAATTTAATATCTACTTACTACAAATTTAAAATATAAAGTATAGTAATATTTGTCATAAAGTAGTTATAATACAAATGATGAATTGTATATTATATTTTAATTTTACTCAAAAGTTCATCTTATAAAACTTTCTATTTGTTTACTTTGTTGAAGGGTATTTAAGTCTGTACAACTACTAAGATTGTCTCTTTATCTGAAACAACAATAACAACAAATCCATGCAAACTTATGTTTAAAATAATATAAAATATTGTTGGATGAGAATCTTAAACTATTTAAATTGTAAATAACTCACGATACAAATTAATTGGTATGTTTTGAAAAATAAAAATGCATATGTATGATAATTATTCCAGTGATACCTAGTGTTCCCCCAATTAATGCTAAAAATACATTATCAGGTAGAGTATTTCTGATTCCAATCTGAGTTAATAATATTTGAATAATTAATGTTAACAGAATTCTAGAAGATGCTATTGTAGATGTTAAGGAAGCTCCTATTCTTTTTATTCCTTCGATATAACATATAGTACCAATTAATGGTAACAGAGAAAATATTATGAATATATACCAATAAGACATAAACAAATTGACAGACACTTCAGGAGTAAAGATAAGCATTACAATAATTAAAATAAATCCAGATAACAGCAAACACATTCCTGAAACTTCTAATGGAGAATATTTCCTTGATAATTTAGCTAAAAAAAATACTGCTAATGCAAAAGATATTGCAGAAATAATTGCCTCGATATCACCTGTTGAAATAGAAAAATTTAATAATTCGACTTCAATTATGGTAACATTTATAATTCCATTATTATTGCTAATGTTATGATCACTTAATATCACAATTATAAATCCTACAAGTGCTATACCAACCCCTGACACTTGTTTTTTATTTAATTTTTCATGAAGAAAAATTCGTGCCAAGAATAGAACTGCTATAATTTCTATTGGTCCTGCCAATAGACTTTCTTTTGATGCGCCAACTTTACTTACTGCATCGTACCATGTAAATATACCAACAGAAAGGAAAATAGAAGCAGGAACAAAATCTTTAAAGGAATAAAATAGAGGAGTTTGTCTGTTACTAACAAAATTTAAAGTTAATAATAACAGAATACCGGATATAGCAATACTAAATGCAGATATAGCTAATGGAGAAATTCCTAATAATAATGTGAGGTACTCAATTAGAATCGATTCAAATGATAAAATAACGGCAAATAAAAAAACGATCCATGATTTCCTTATCAATAGTAATTAATATGGTAAAATTTGTATAAAGATAAATATCTTCCTTCATATCAAATAGTTGCTCAAGAAAAAATTTTTTGCATTTTTGATTTAGATAATTAGCTAATTGATTATAATTACTTTCTAAGGAAACAAAAAATTATATATATATAAATTTTAATATAATAATTAATATCATTTAAATTTATTTAATTTTTATCCTCCATTCATGTTCATTTGTCCATTCATGTTCATTTGTCCATTCATGTTCATTTTCGTTTGTAATCCGAATCCTTTCTGCAAAGATGGATGTATTTGTAAATGAACCAACTCCATCACTTCTGCTGGTGAACCATCATTATTATTAGTTATATTAGATAATTTCTCAAGATCCTTCTCTAGTTTTGAAATAACATTTACAGATTGGCTCGTAGCATTATTGGATGGTGATTTAAGATGGTTTTCAAATATGTCTTTGATTTCAACTAATAATGCCTTTGCTGTTTCATAGTCAGCATAATTAAATATGGAATTATTTGTTGAGAGGAGTTTAGAGTATTCTGACTCAGATCCCTCCTCCTTATCCGAACTATTTGAAGGGACCGTGGTAGAATTAGATTCTTTTGCTAGATTTTTCAATTCATCTATGAGGACCAAATTAGACATATTTGTAAGATCTGTATCTATTACTAATGCATCAGCATATCCTCTTAATACTTCATCTAAAAGATCAGCAACAACTAGTGCATAGGTTGTTGAATTGGAAGAGGAAACTTCCTTGTTATATCTTTTAATAAAATCATTATCATCCACAATGTCATCGTCAGCATAATAAATATCATATACTAATCTTGCAGCATTATCGGCATGATCCATAGATAAAGTAATGTTGAGAGGATAGTTTTTCTCTGCGAGTTCCAGTTCTACTTTTGTACGTTTATCTAAACCTAGAAAATAAGATGCATCATCAGAAGTAAAACTATGAGCATAAACACGCGATAGCTGATCAACCAAAGAAAATGAAATAACAAAAATGGCTATACTAAAAATGGAAGTAAACTTTAGAACATTATTTTTTTTCAATTCAATAATAAAAGTTGATGTTATAATAAAACTGTTATGAAAGTATTTTCTATCTTAATTTTGATTTATTCTGATTAAGATATATAATAACATTCATAAAATTGATTTGATAAGGTTTTTAATCATTAGTAACATGCCTGTAATACAAATAACAATGAGCGAAGGTAGAACTCTTGAGCAAAAGAGGGAATTAGTAAGGGTCTTAACCAAGGAAACAGCTCGCATTTTAAATTCAAAAGAAGAAAACATGAGAGTCTTAATTTATGAAGTTTCTAAAGAAAATTGGGGAGATGCTGGAATATTGGGAATAGACATGAAGTAAACGAGAATTGAGAAAATGAAGTAACAGTTGAATAATAATGAATCAAGTTGGTGATGAATCAAGTTGGTGATGATATTTTTCTCTTCTGTTTATATTACTGAATTTATTTATTTATCTGTAGACATAAATAAAACAAAATTAAAACGTTCTAGACTGTATTCTTCGGCAATTTTTTAAAATACTTTTGTTTTTTTCTGAAAATCTTAGGTCAACAATATTTTTTGTGTATATAGTTTTTCATTCTAAATCACAACCTTCCCTAGTAAAAAATTGTAGGCACTATTTTATTAGAATTCTTCGAATTTAGTTATATTTACATACACAACAGTTTGAAAAACTCTCAGAATAGTTATTTGTGTAATGCGAATTGACTCAATTACATTAATTAATTAATGGATTGATAAATAGAATATCTGATATTACTTTAAATTTTGAAAATTTAATTATTATAATAGTTCAAAAAATCAAATACTTCTCAAAAAGCGTTTCTAAGATTTTCAAATTTTCTTTTTGTCTCATCAAATATTATTTTTCCCACATATTCGTCAATTCCTAAATCTTGAGCTATCTTGGACGGATCATTGTTAAGTATAGATTCGATTGTAAATCCTGCTTTATTCAATACATCTTTTAGTCCAATAGGAATTGTAATATGGTCAATTCTGTAGTCATTCTTCATATCTGTACTGTATATTAGCAACTCGAGGAAGAAAAAACTATCCTATATATTAATCTTGGAACTATATAGTATATCTAATTTAAGATTTTAACGGTGTATGGCAGACGTTATTAATATTAGATCTTATTTTATGGTAATATACAAACAATATATTTGATATCGTAATTAAATTATTAACACTAATCTAATATCGTTTCGTTCACACTTTTTCATATTACATTATCAGTGGGGGTAGGGGGTAGGAAGGAAATAAAATATTCCATGTTACGATCTTTGTATACTATATATCTATCTTTCAGATGATATCATAGGTTATTGCTCTCTGATGAGTATTTCTAGAAGATTAAAGATAGAGATAAACAATACTAAACTAATTTGATATTATTATTAATTTTGCCCAACTAATGACCGCATTTTAAATATTGAAATACTTTTATTTATTAGAATACATAATAACAAAATGAATCTACAAAAATCTAAAAGTTTAGAACTGATGTCAATAAATCTCAGAAATAGAAATATTGTATATATATTATTTTTTGTTCTAGGTGGAGTGTTATTATCGATTTTCAATAGCAATAATGATTCTTATTATAAGGTCTATGCTCAATATGAAAATATAGCAATTAATACAACAAAATTGACTGATAGTCTATATATGCTTCAAGGATCAGGAGGCAATATTCTAGTTTCTGTTGGACAAAATGGAGTCTTTATGGTAGACGATCAATTTGCACCCCTTACTGTAAAAATTAAAGATGCAATTTCCAAAATAACAGATAAACCGATACAGTTTGTAATTAATACACATTGGCATCCTGATCATACAGGAGGCAATGAGAATCTGGGAGAAGCAGGGACAATTATAGTTTCACATGATAATGTAAAAAAACGACTCAGTACAGAACAATTCTCTGATTTCTTCAAACGATCGGTTCCACCATTGTCAGAAAAAGGTTTACCAATTATTACTTTCTCCGATAACATGACCATCTACCAAAATGATGACCAAATAAATATTATTCACATGGATAATGGTCACACGGATGGTGATTCTATAGTTTACTTTACAAAGAATAACGTAATTCATGTTGGCGATGACTTTAGCGACAAAGCATATCCATTCATAGATATATCAAGTGGTGGCACCGTAGAAGGATTAATATCATCGTTAAAAACAATATCATCCATAATTAATGATGAGACTAAGGTAGTTTCTGGACATACTGGAATATCTAACAAGACCAAAGTTAATGAATATGCAAACATGTTAACTGATGTACGTAACCAAATAAGTCAAATGATAAATGAAGGTAAATCTTTAGAAAGTATTATTACTTTACAACCAACCTCAAAATATGACAAAATATATTATGACAATACTAACATAAAACCAGAAGATTTTATAACACATGTATATCAAAGTCTTACACAAAAATAAGACAATTCCTATTTCATTTTACTATTAAATGTCTATGATAAACTGGACCCAAAATATATTGAATAAAAAAGGGAGTGCCTATATCCACTATTATAAAATCGCAACTAACATATTCGTAATTTATTGACAATTTTTTTATCACTAAGCAACATTTTTCTTGAAAATAATAAATAAAATAAAAATATTTTTTAAAATAACCTACAAATTATTAAAAAAAGGTATATGATGATGTTGTAATTATAACTATTTAATGTTGTTTAAAAAACAGATTTATACTCATTACTACTTGATCTAGTGATCGGATTTCAAAACAGTAGAATTTCTTCCTTTAGTCAAAATATTTAAAGAATTTTCTATCTTTGAAAATATAAGGTATCCAATTAATCCCATAACTGTACCAACTGGTACAGTAATACAAGTCACAATTACAATAGTATTTAGAAATGTAGGTAATACGGCATTTAAAGATCCTAAATTAACATTTAGAAAGGTTCCGTATGTCCATACGATCATAGGATAATTAAAAAAATAGAAAATTGAACCAATTATAGAACTTGCTATCAATTTATTATTTTTAAATTGTTTACTATTAATTCTAAAGTTTGAGTTTAATATTATATCTGCAAGAAGAGAGGCCCCTAAAGTACTAACAAAATACCAAGGAATAATAGAAGAGAGTATATTTCCAGTCGGAAGAATAGTTGAAAAAGTATTTACCAATACTAATAAAGCAATTATTATGGATGTATAGCCAAAAGTATTATTGAATACTTTTGATGAGCACAGAAACATAATAGAATTAATGAGAGGAAGAAAAATACTTGCTATCAAAGTTGCACTATATGTATCTAAATTAAAATTAAAAAAATCAGATTCGGAAAATGGTAAAACTAGTATAAAGACATACCATATGGATGTAAGCCATAACGAAGAGAGACAAGGAATAAGAAAAATTTTAGGTAAATTTTTCCAATGTGAAATATTATTCATTACACCATATAACCCTATGAAAACTGCGACAGAGTTAATTAGCATTCCTGTAGCCAAGGTCATATGAGTTGGACTTAGCAGACCATCGAGTCCAAAACTTTGATGCCATAAATAATCCAACGGGCCTGCAATCAATGACAAAAATGAACCTATTATCAATAATTTAAAAGAACGAGAAATAGAGTTGTATTGTTTAATTTTCTTTCTATTTAATAGATAAGAACCCACTCCTGCAGAGATCGCTATTAACCCTATTCCAGTATAAAGCATAGCATGAGATGGGGTAAAAAACGAATCTGGTTGATTTAAGAGATGAGAAGTTATATCCCAACTTGCCCCAGAGATTTGCATAAAAGACCCTAACGTGGAAACAATTAAAATAAATAATGATACTTCTAAATCTGAATAGTATAAGAATTTTAAATTCTTACTATACATATATTCACAAACATTCTTTGCCAATATAACTAATAAGTATAACTAATAATAGTAAATTAACAGCAAAAAGCAAATATGAGACAAGTAATGCTTATTGCTACAATTACTAGGAAATAACAAAGATATATATAAACTAATAGAGGGAATAATCTGCTCAGATAATCAAAACAAAAATAAAAAATTACCATAACTTTGTAGTATCATGCTTATCTTAAAAGAAACATATAGAAATAACAAAAATACTTTAATAATTCAGATGTCAAAAATCATAATCAATAGGAATAGTGGTACTATTGTTTTAATGCTAATATTGTTAGCCAGTGGTACGTTTTTTGGAATAGCCAATGCCCAAAATTTGAATGAAACATCTAGCAACAACAACAACAAGAGTCTCTCCTTAAATGATCTCTTTGAATTGGTAGAAAATTCAGTAGTTCAAGTAACAAAAACGATGCCTCCTGCTAACCCATTCGGGCCCGATAAGGAGAATACTACCTCATTAGGTTCTGGATTTATTTATAATGATAAAGGATACATTGTTACTAATAATCATGTTGTCGAAAATGCAAAAGTGGTTGATATAACTTTTATTAATGGAGATAGATATACAGCTAATATAACTGGAACAGATGCTTTCAGTGATTTAGCACTTATAAAGATTAATGAAACTACAACGGATTTACCTAAACCATTAGTAATTGGAAACTCGTCTGAGCTTAGGGTTGGTGATCAAGTAGTAGCTATAGGCAATCCTTTTGGGTTAGATAGTTCAATGACAACAGGAATTGTTAGTCAGATAGGTAGGCTCTTATCTATAGACGAAAGAGGATTTTCAATACCCAATGCTATTCAAACCGATGCATTAATCAATCCTGGCAATTCGGGCGGTCCACTATTAAATATGAAAGGCGAAGTTATAGGAGTTAATACAGCAGGTATTTTTCCTGGTGGAATAGGTTTGGCTGTTCCATCTAATACTATCTTAAAAATAATTCCTGTTTTGATGGAAGAGAAAAATTATACTCATCCATGGCTTGGTGTAACTGGAAATACACTAACTGCAGACATTGCTAAGAGGGAAAAAGTAGATAGGACTCTAAAAGGTGTTATCATAGACAATATAGTTAAAAGTAGCCCTGCAGATTTAGCGGGATTGAATGGCAGTAATATCGATCAATATGGTGAAAAGAGAGGAGGAGACCTTATTACAGCAGTAGATGGTAAACCAATAATCAAGATGGAAGATTTGATATCATATTTAGAATTGAACAAGGCTGTAAATGATAATGCAACATTATCAGTATATAGAGATGGAGAGGTTATAGATAAAGAAGTTACTTTGAAAAGTAGACCAGCAGCTCCGGTAACGAATCAAACACAGAACTAGATTTTATTTCCTTTCCTTTCACTCTTTTTTTATAAATCAAAAAAACTCATTATAATTGACTTTTCACAAAAGTTAACCTAGGCTAACATTTATTTAGTAATGAAAATATATAATTATTGATTCAACATTTTTGATGATTATATTTGTCATCATAATAATAATAATAAATCATTTTCTTAAAATTATTATATATTATCTTACATAACATTAGAAGATCTAAAACTTGCACTTTTTGTTGAGATATGATTTCAGACTTGTCTAAATTCAAATCTGATATTTCTTTTGAGTAAACTCTTATCCATTCATCGATCATAGATTCATCTACTTCAATATGAAATTGGATTCCTATTGCAGTCTTTATACGAAAAGCTTGTACATAGGTTTCGGATTTAGCTAAAATGATTGCAGACTCGGGAAGCTCAAACGTATCTCCATGCCATTGAAAAACTGTATTTTTTAAAGTTGTAATTCCATTGAATATATCTCTACTTCCATTTTCAGTAATTTCAATATCATGCCAACCTATTTCTTTTAAGTTTCCTGGGTAAACCTTTCCACCCATTGCTTCGGCGATCAATTGGGAACCAAGACATATCCCCAATGTTGGTATATTCATATCTACTGCTTTTTTAATTAATTTTTGTTCATTTTTTAAGTAGACATAATTATCATAAACCGACATAGGTCCCCCCAAGATAATAATGCCTGAGTACGTGAGAAGATCTATAGGAATCAAATTACTCTGAGAGTTTAATATTGTTACATTAAATCCATCTAATTCAAACAGCTTAGCAAGACTACCTAAATGTTCACATCCTATATTTTGAATAACCAAAATATTCTTATTAGACAAAGATAAAACTAAAGTTTCGACAATTCAATATAAAGCTATTATATTAAAAAAATTAACTTTCATAGATTTATTTGTTGAAAATCTATGACAACATTTGAATTAGATCATATCTAATATTTTCTTGCTTGATTCAATTCATAAATAAATTTATAATAAACGAGGATATTGAAAAAGTGTGGGATTTTTATACTGATATTAGACATTTAGAAATTATCACGCCAAAAAAGTTAAATTTGAAAATAATTAATACTTCAAATCAAAAAATTATCCTTGGCCAAGAAACCATTCTTTCAGCTAAAATAATAATTATACTGAGAACATGGCATTCAAAAATAACTTTTTTTCAGCAATATGAATACATAGATGAAATGTTAGAAGGACCTTTTATGAAATGGAAACATACACACAAATTTGAAAGAATCAACAAGAATAAAACAGAAATTATTGATGAAGTAGAATTTAGTTTACCATATGGAGCTTTTGGGAAAATTGTTTCAATATATGTTACCAAAATATTAAGACAATTATTTAAGTATAGAGAAGATGAAACCATTAAATATTTAAGCAGATAAACTTTTAAATTATTAATTAATTTTAAGTTTCTATAATAAAAAATCTATGGATATAATTATATTATAAGTTTTATTTTGAAATTATAAATAATAAATATACCCAAAAAAATAAAAAATAGATTTTCTTTCTAGAAATACTTTTTTGTTTGCTTGAATTTAGACTAGATGATGCTGGTGGTCAATTATTAATTGGAAGACTATAGAGCAGTACAGATACAAAAAGTGATTGATTTATAGGATTACGCTATGCTGCTAATTCTAGGTAGAGAGGGCTTATTTTTCTTTGCAATTTTACTAAATGAGCTTTCGAAATGTTTCATTGATATTTCTAGTTCTTCTTTCAATTTGTTCTCTTTTTTTTCTTGAATTTTAAATGTATCTTTTATATTAGTATCTGTTCTTTGATTCTTATTTTGTTCTTTTTGTTCTCTAGTTATAACATGTTCTTTTACTGCTGCAATAGCAGCAGCATTAACTAAAGCTTCAATCTCTGCACCAGTGAAACTGTCTGTTAAATTTACTAATTTATCTATATTGACATCAGAACCTAATGGTTTCTTTTTTAGGTGTATTTGCAAAATTTGTTTTCGAGTATTATTATCAGGTATTGGTATTTCTAAAAGGCGATCAAATCTTCCAGGTCTTAGCAAAGCTTCATCAATAATATCAGGTCTATTAGTTGCACCGATAATCACTACTCCTTTGAGATCTTCTAATCCATCTATCTCAGTTAACATTTGGCTAACCAATCTTTCAGTTACATGTGAATCTCCTCCATCAGATCCTGATCTTCTTGGAGCAATAGCGTCTATTTCATCAAAAAATATTACGCAAGGTGCTGCCTGTCTAGCTTTTCTAAAGATTTCTCTAACTCCTTTTTCAGATTCACCAACCCATTTTGATAATAGCTCAGGACCTTTTATACTAATAAAATTTGATTCAGATGTTGATGCAACGGCTTTAGCTAATAGTGTTTTTCCTGTTCCTGGAGGTCCATATAATAGCATTCCCTTAGGAGGCTTTATTGCTGCTTTGCTAAAAAGATCTGCATGTTTAAGAGGCCATTCTATTGCTTCTTTTAATTCTTCTTTAACATTATCTAGACCTCCGATATCTTTCCATTCTATATTTGGCTTTTGCACTAAAACTTCTCTCATTGCAGATGGATGGACCTCTTTTAAAGCATCATCAAAATCTTGGCTAGTTATTTTTATTTTATTTAATATATCTATCGGAATTTTTGATTCTTTTAAATTTATTTGAGGTATAATTCTACGTAAAGATCTCATTGCAGCTTCTTTCGCTACCATTTCCAAATCCGCACCTACAAATCCATGGGTAACTTTGGAATAAAATTTTAAGTCTATATCTTGTTCCAATGGCATTCCTCTTGTATGAATTTGAAGAATATCATAACGTCCCCCTTCATCTGGGATACCGATTTCTATTTCTCTATCAAATCTACCAGGTCGTCTCAATGCCGGATCAATTGCATTTGGTCTATTCGTAGCGGCAATTACAACAACTTTGCCTCTTGCTTTGAGTCCGTCCATTAAAGTCAAAAGCTGAGATACGATTCTTTTCTCAACATCACCGGAAACTTCATCTCTTTTGGGTGCTATAGAATCAATTTCATCTATAAATATAATACTGGGAGCCTTTTCTTGCGCCTGTAGGAATATATCTCTTAACTTTTCTTCGCTTTCTCCATAAAATTTGCTCATAATTTCTGGTCCGCCGATAGAATAGAAATTAGCGTTTGTCTCATTAGCAACTGCTTTTGCAAGCAAGGTCTTACCCGTACCTGGAGGTCCATGTAATAGTACACCCTTT
>DASVEV010000016.1:0-3267 GCA_036380415.1 Nitrososphaeraceae archaeon | reverse complement strand
CACGAGAGATTCCACGATACACACAAAGGATTGCTGAATATCAAGAACAAACTATTCAAACTGTAAAAGATATTGCTTCTGACTTTATTGAAGCAGAAAAAGAAGTAATAGGCTCTTTTCAATCACAAGTAGATAGAAATAATGGAAATACCTATGGGTTATGGGATTTGTATAATCCACAAAGAATCGCAGAAAATCATGCGGTAATGGTAAATAATTTTACAAGTTACCTGTTAAATACTGCCAATCTAATAAACAATGCTCTAGCATCAAATATGAGAGTATACAATACAGCACTAGAACAAACACGTGATAATCTAAAGGCTTTTGCAAAAACAAACACCAATTACATAAAAGCAGTATCAGTTGATAGCCAAAATAGAGAGGTAAATACTAACAGCAGCAGCAACAACAACAACAATAGCAACGAAAGAACAACTAGACTTTAATAAATTTTTAAACCTAGTCCGATAATCTTTTGTATTTTTTAGATTATAGGATATATTCTTTTTAAATTTACAAATAATCATTTTATATGCTCCTAATAAGTATTAATAAAATATCAGAGAAGTTATCGTTAACAAATAATAATAACAAATCAATAACATTTTAGTAATTCTGGTTATTATTAATTAATCAATCTAATTCGTTCACTCTCTTTTTTGTATTATATATATGAACAATCAAAAAATAATTTATAACCTTATTATTAGAGTCAAGGTAAAATGGAAGTTGCTCAGTTAGAAGTTATACAGATAACTAATGTTGAATGTTAATCTAAAAATATATGATGACCAATTTTAATTGTTTTTATTTTCAATACCCTTTGACATATCTGTATCCTTCAGTTGGAATATCCTGTAATGTTTGATTAGTTAAGCTTTTTTGGATCAATTGGTGTAATTCCTTTTTCTTGAACCATACCCGCATTTATCAAAATATGTAGTACAGTTATAGTGATTATTGAAAATAATATACCAAATAATATTATTAGAGTTAAAACATTTCTCATAAGAAATCAAGAAGCATTAGAAAAATATGTAGTGAGACATGGATAACATATATTATAACACTTACAATATTTATTAATATCCATATTTTTTAGGATTTTTTGTCAAATTCTCTTTGACATGCTTCACGACAGAAAAAAACTTTCTGCCCATTTATTTCTGAAATATATTGTGTTTTTGATTCATCAACATTCATTCCACAAACTGGATCTTTTGCCATTTTTGCATGTATTATTGTACATTAAGAAATTTAAGGATAGCACTACTTCATTTGTAAAGCAATTTTAGTTTGATACTCATATTATGAAATCTTTCTAACTATTAGATATAGGAGGAATGTATTCTTCTTAAAATGAAGAATAAGCTTCGATAAAATGATTTTTATCAATTTAATCACAGATTTGTAAATTAATTGTCCAGAAATCCTTAATTTTAGCCTTTAAGTAAAACAATTATGGCTACTGAAGAAAACATGCGTTTGATGAAAATGTTGGATGATGCATGGAATTCACAAGAATGGGATACTTTCAATAAACTTCATACTAATGATGTTACTGTGTATTGGCCAGGTCAATCCGAACCTACTAGAGGAGTACATATACATCAAAAGGAAGCCGAAATGTTTTTTAATGCATTCCCTGATAATCGCATTGAAAACGATCCATATCTTGTATTTTTCGGTCATGAGAATTGGACTTGTTCAATTGCTAATTTCAGTGGTACACATACAGGGGCTATGGTTGGTGAAAATGGAAAAACTATTCCTCCAACAAATAAAAAATTTTATATAGAACTCTGCACAGTAGCACATTGGAATAATGGACAAATAATGGAAGAGAAAATATTTTATGATTTGGTAGGACTAATGAGGCAATTAGGTTGGATACAATAAGTAAATAAAAAATGATTCATTAATAGTAGAAGTATAATTTACATTTTATTGAATTATGAATTGATTAGAATGCTATTATTTTTTTCAATCATATTGCATCTTTAGAAATACTATTAGTAATACCATTTTGTTAGTATTCTGTTGCATAACTCATTTCTACAATATTATCATATTTATTGGATATTCTATTGGCTATCCAAGCTAATACTGCTTTTAGATTTGTATAATTAGAAGCTATTTGCTTAATGAACAAGGCTATTATTAGTGATAACAATAACGATAATCTGCTATATTGTTGAAATGACAATTATAATTCTATTCATAATACTTTAATATAATTGACTTATCTTTTTGAAATAAACTAAATTTCTGAAAAACAATTATTTTATTACTTTCATCTTGTAAAACGTAGTTTACCATAACTAAATAGATTGAGATAATCCGTTGTTAATATCTATGCCTGTAAAATGTGTAAATTCCAATATTTTTAATACTAACTTTGAATGACTTTTCAAGGTTACTAATTTCACTATTAGTAATAAGTTTTAAAATAAAATTTAATAGATTGCATGGTCTAAAAATTATACTTTTTCGCAATTAGATATTAATGATTATTGAAGAATAATTCTTAATAACTATAATCTTGGCGTTAATGATAAGAATATATCACTCTAGACATAAATTCAAAATTATATCTCCATAAAAACGTTTTATTATTTTATATATTTTTTTTATTAAATTTGACATAATATTTGTCAATGGGATTTTCTTTGGATTTTGTTATCTATGTATTTTACATGTCGCTAACCAACCGCATAGAATTAATCAAGTTATGTATTTCTGAAGTGATATTTTACCTGGCTAAGCTAGCATACATCTAAATATTTAATCAATTTACATAAAAATTATGGAAGATGTAAAGATGGCTGATAAAATTAAAACTTGGTTAAAAGATGAAGATGTTCATTATAATAGAATAGAAGATAATTCAACTGATTTACATATAACATTATGGTTTAGTAAAGAGATAAGGTTAGAAGCAATTGTCTGGAATGAGAAATTAACTATTTCATCAAACGTGATATATTTTTCCGAAGATATCAAAAATCTTTTACTGGTTAATGAAAATTACCGTGATGAACTAGATTTACTATTACATCAACAGATTCCAAATTTTGTATTTTTGTACAGCAATGATGAATTAACAAATTTGGTTGGTGTACGTATTTTTAAAGATATTTGGGCTGACTCTTTAACTAAAACATCATTTTTTGATACAATAGTTGCAGTTCAACATAGTGTCTACATAGTAAAGATAAAGGAAAGGGAATGGGCTAAACTAAAAGTATAACATTATTTTTGTAA
>DASVEV010000015.1:0-2417 GCA_036380415.1 Nitrososphaeraceae archaeon | reverse complement strand
AGGAAAATTACTAACTGGAGGACAATTTGCAGATAAACGTGGTCATTTTTTTGTAATAGAGGCAGCAGATGAGTTAGAGTTATTGGAATTGCTAAATAGAAATATTCTAGATTCATGTAAAGTAGAGAGCCATCCTATAGTGTCTTTTGAAGATCTTTTCGGGTTTTTCGAAAGAAATCCTGTATAAAAATCATCAATCTCTTTTTTGTATTCTCATTAGGAAAACGGTCGTATTATCAATCTCAAATATTTAAACTGTTATTATATACTATAATGAATCTTTATGTAGATTAACATCTATTTTATAAATAAATTCTATTTAGTTATAGAACACCAACCCCTTAATATATAAAATGAACTAGTAACAAGTACAAGGTTGAATAAAAAAGCTGAACTTAAAGGCAGCAGCGGTAGAGAAAACGATAAATTAAATGAAAAAGTCATTAAGGAAACTGTTAAATGGAGTATTACAGAATATTCTTTATTTGTTAGCAAGCTGGTAAAAAAAGGTCTAAGTTTATTTAATGAAGAGAATCTTGAAAATGGCTGGTTCTCTGGAATTTATGTTAATAATCAAGGCGAAATAGATTTTACCGATCCTTTCACTATGGAAAAAAGACCTCATAATAATATCAACATTATAGGAGCAGTTGGATCATTCAATCTTAATGATTCTCAAGAATATTATGTTATTCCAGAAACAAATAATAAATTTGTAGAAGTATTAGATCATAAAGGAGAAATAGATACAGACTTTCCTTTAAAAGATTATCGACTACGTTTAAACAATGTTTCTTCCAATTCTAAATATTCTAATAAAGCAAGTATAAGAAAATATGATAATGCTGTCTCATTTTTTATAACAAATGAAATTCAAAAAGGCTCGTTTTTAGATTTATTTGAAATATATATTGAAAAGAAAATCAATATACTAAATAAATGTGGTTAAAATAATTTTAATATCTTTAGGTTTTTTGAAAAAAAGTCATTATATATGTTAATCCTCCTGAAATTACACCAATACTTAGTAAACCTGCAAATCCGGCTATTGGCAGAATAAATTGTACCATTATGTCTACATTTGAATTTATCGTGGAACCAAGTCCAGAGGTGGTTCCCTTTAAAACTATATCTAATATACCTGAACCAGCTAATCCTGCATAAATCATAACTATTGTAGTACCTGCTCCTCCAATATTCATGCCGAGTAAGTGTATGCCTGCAAGAACTGATTTTAATCCTGTAATTTTCTTATTCATATGAATTTCAAGATGAAGATAAAATACGGCAGTTACTGCTATAGCTACAATCAATATAAGATAAAGTATGTATCCTAGAAAAAACCATTTAGATGGACCATCAAAAGTCAATGAAAGATATTGAATAATATTAATATTAGAAATCGTTAACTGAAAACCTACTATTATCAATGTCAATATCGTTATAACTGCACCTTGGATTATAGCTGAAAGAATGAATCTATTTCCCCAATATCCTTGTGAATTACCGATTTTTCTAGTTTCTGTCGACACGATTCTTTTGATAAATCTATATATAAGAATATTTAGTTGAAAATTAAACCTAATTCTTGAATAATTTAAAATAAGAGATTACTACATATGCACACACAAGGATTTATGAAAAAGGATAGTGAGTGATTATTGTGTTATTCACTTGCTAATAATTATTATTATTATTATTATTATTATTATTATTAATAATATCAATGCTGAAAAATGTTATCACATTCGTTACTAATCTTTTATAATTGATTGTATTATTTGAAGAAAATCATTTTTCTTTAGATTATATATTTTTACTTCCACTCAAGTCTAAATGATTGGCCTTGAAAGATATTTCTTTTTTTCCATCTTGCTATAACACGTTCCTTATTAATTTCTATAATTACTGGTTATATATCACAATATTTTTTTTCATGAGAACTCTAAATTTACATCATAAACTATTGGAGATTTCATAGTTAAAGGATAATCAATATTTATTATAAATTTATGACAAACTTTTCTCACTTTAGCCTCTGTTGGTAACCTATCAGTGTGTTAATTTGGACTTTATGTAAAACTTTAACTTCTAGTAGAAATTAAATGTGACTAATTAAGTTAAATTATAAGATTTAAATTCAAATATGATAACAAAAAAGATATTTTTAGAAAAACTTTTTTATACTCTGAATCATTGTTGAATTATGATATTTAATGCTAAATAAAAATAATTTGACTAAATTTAGTAGTAAATTTACTATAGTTATTGTAACGTTTTTAATATCTGCTATTTTTTTAATGCCATTTAAAGAATCTCATGGATTAGAAGATAATTTAACTATTACACATGGTGTTGCTAGTGGAGATGTAACAAAAAATAGTACTATAATCTGGTCAAAATCAAACGCACAATCT
>DASVEV010000014.1:0-12433 GCA_036380415.1 Nitrososphaeraceae archaeon | reverse complement strand
TATGTATCCAGATCATTATTACTAGATTTTTATTAAGCTGATGAGTTTGTTAAGTTATAATAATCTAATTTTACGAATGTACTTTAGAAATGTACTGCAGTTTGTATTCCACGGTCAGGATGAAAGACTAGAATTTTAGATATCAAAGAAAGCGAAATAAGAGATTTGGTATAAGATCTTTAGACCAAATAGATATATTTAAATCAAAACAGGCGTATAGATTTTAGTATGTCTTTAGAAGAAACTAAACTACTTGCTTGGAAATTTGTTGATGAAATATTTAACAAAGGAAACATCAATGAGGCAGATAAACTTGTCACACCTGAATTTATTTACCATGCTCGTGGAGAAGATATAGAAGGATTAGAAAAATTTAAGGAGTGGTTTACATCAGATACTGGTGTATTTGAGGATATCCGGTTTACATTAGCAGAAAGTATAGCTGAAAATGGTAAGGTTGCTACTGCTTGGATGGTGGAAGGCACTCATGAAAAGGAATATAGCGGTGTTCCAGCTAGTCATAAGAAATTCGAAACTGTAGGAATTAGTATTTTCCATTTTGAAGGTAACAAAATAAAAGAATTATGGACAGTAACTGATGCACTTACACCAGCATTAGATCTTGGTATTGTTAAACCAGTTTCTTCTGAAAACAAATAACTCCATAGGTTTTTAACCTGGAGAACTTGCCAATTCTACTATTGATGTTATATGATACAATTCTTTACCAAATTTCCTCAGCATTACTAAATTGTTGAAATGTAAATTTGAAATAACTCGTATAAGGTCAGAATGCAAGATCCTATTTTCGGTAACTCTGAGAGTCTAAGTTCATAAAATATAAGTTATGTTTTAACTTATAGACTAGGGATTTGAAGTTTTATCTCACAATTGATATTTTAATTATTTAGAAAATTAATAGAAATAATAAATATCTTCATAAAAAATTCTCTTTTATTTAAAAATACTTAAATATATATGTTGGGAATAAGTCTTTGTTGAAATTTATGGAGAATTAAATATATCATGTCTGATTCACAAGTTGTAACTGCACCTAAATGGCTGCGTATTGTTCAGATAACTATCGGAGTAGCTGCAATTATTCTATCGATTGTCATTATAGTTTCCCCAAAACTTGGAGGTATTACTGCAATTTCTATGGTAGCTATAACTCTACTAATTGTTGGCATTGAGAGAATAGCAAGTGGGATAAGCTCAAGATATAGTAAACGATCTCGTTTAATTAATATTGGACTCGGTGCGGTAATTGTACTCTTTGGTATCTTCACTCTTGCAAATCCTAGTGGTAGTATTAGTTTTATGATACTTTTGGTAGGGCTTGCTCTCTTAATCAATGGAATAGTTAGAGTTGTCGATGCTTTAATTAAGAAGAAATACGAGGATAACCAGGCGAATAAAATATTTCGTTTAATAGTAGGAATAATATCTATTGCTATTGCCATATTAACTTTAGCTTCACCTGGCTTTGGTGTAATTTTAGTTGCCTTAGTAGTAGGTATAGCTTTACTTATAAATGGCATAGAAATTATCGTAGCAGGTATCCGAGGTCAATCCAAACGTATTTTAGGTAAATGATATGAGTACCACTAATAATTTTCGACCATTAGGTGAAGACATATACCTTAATAATGCACGTCTTCTGTTCAAACAAGACAAATGGTTCATAGATGATAAATCAAGATTTGTTCTCTTTAGAGGCGTCAATTTTGCTTCACGAAGTAAATTTCCTCCTTATCTCCCTATTGTACCTTTAAATAAAAATAATATTTCGGAAAATGAATTAGATGAGGAAATAAAAAAAATGGACGTCGATATTGATCGTCTAAAACATCTAGGATTAAATATTGTTAGATTATTGATTTTATGGAAAGGATTGGAACCCTCACCAAATCCTGATATTGATAAAAAGTTACTTCCTGAAGGAGAAAATTATTTAAATTTAATGAGGAAAGTTATTGATGCGTTATATTCTAGGAATTTATTTGTAATACTGGACTTCCATCAGGATATAGCTCATGAAATTTTTGGAGGAGATGGATTTCCTGATTGGGCTTTAGCCATAGATGATAAAGACGAAATACCTCAACAACCAAAGACGAATAACAAGATTTGGGCAGCATCATACAACCTCAATAAAACCGTAAAAAATACCTTAAAATCATTTTGGTCAAACGATTTGACAAATACACGAGTTGGATTAAAACATTTTCCTGTTCGGTCTCATCTTGAGAAGACTATAGGTTTGACTGCAAAATTTTTTAGGGATTCCTCAAAATCATTGTCTGATTTAAATGATGAACGTGGACATCCTGCAATAATAGGTATCGAACCATTTAATGAACCACATCCAGTAGGTATAGATAAAGTTCATTTTGAAGCTGATCTTTTAAAACAATTTTATTTTAATGTACTATCAGAAATAAGAAATTACGATAATAATCTATTTTTGTTTATGGAACCAAGAGTAGATTGGTCTGTTTTTTCAGCCGAAGATATCAACAAGTCTCTCTCGAAATCATCCTCATCACGAGGATTTGATTTATCTCGTTTTGATTTAAGAAAATTTTTAAAAGTTGGTGATATGAATTTTATCCGTACACCCCTTGATGGCGATATTGATAAACGAGGACTCATTGATACTCCAAAGGACATTAACAGTTATCTTCCCTTAAAGTCAGATTTGAATGAAAGTTTTAGGAATAGAGGCGTATTTGCGTTTCATTACTATGATGTCCGTGCATTGGCCTCTTCAATGCTTAAAATCCCAAAAAGTATTCCCCAATACAAGTATGATTGGCCTAAAGTGTTCCGACAATTAATGGAAGGAGCGACGAAACGTGGATTAATTCCATTTATAACCGAATTTGGAGGAAGTCATGAATCAGAGCAAATACGAGAGTATATGAACCTTCTCTTCATACAAATAGAGACTAATCTATTGAATTCAACATATTGGAATTATGATCTTTATCATACAGAACAAGGAAAGGATAACTGGAATTTGGAGGATTTTTCCTTGTTAGGACCAAATAAAAGGCCCCGTCATATTGATGTTATAGCACGTCCATATCCTATGCTAAGTTCTGCAGAACCATCATTTTTATCTTTTGACATTGATTCGAAATATGCTATAATTATCCTTGATGGTAAAGTAGTTGAGGCTCCTACAATTATTTATGTCCCTTTTCACTTACATTATTCCCCAACCTTTTATGTCTGGGCAACAAGTAACGAGATAAAATGGGATAAGGAAGAACAATTGTTGATTTGGCATCCATCTAGAGAAAGAACAAAAAATCAACTAATAATAAGTATTCAACCAGAGTTAAATATGAAGTCAATGCCAGTTGAATCAAAACCACTCTTAGAACATACACGATTTGTAAATAAATTTCAATAGTTTTAGTTGAAATAAGGATTACACAAAAGCATATGAGTAAATATTCAAAAATGAGATACATTAATCAACAAGTTTTAATACTTCAAAATTCTTTATGAAATATTTTTTGTGTACCGAGGAAACCATATTTAGCTGTCATTTTGAAAAGCTCTTTGTCCGTTAGATCCATAATAGTAAACAAATTCATACCAGTGTTTTTTAATCAGTGACTTGCAAATTATCTTTTAGAAAGTGTTGATTAAAATTAAATTAAATTTCTTATGATTAAGATTATTCAAGTTACAGTTACTTTTACTATTGTCTTTGTTTTTAACTAGAGAAATTCAAGTGTAGTGTTCTCGTCATTTATTAACAAATTTATGATAATCCCAATTTATAAATCAACATTATTGTATAACAATATAAAATCGTAATTCTATATAAGTTTTCGAAGATATATCCAAAGATCACCATCGCCAATTAAAAGTAAAATAATAAGTTAATATTCAAACAGAATTTAAATTGAAGATTACATCTGATTATTCAAAAGTATCAAATGTTCCACAATTCTAAAATATTCCGCTACTTGATTAGAAAATAAATACTAATTAGTATAGTGTTGACTACTACAGTACCACAGCATGTTTAATATTAATACCTTTAAAAAAAATCAATTAGAAACAATTTCATTTTTATCATATTAAAGATCTCTATAAAACTTTTTATACCGATTTTCTTCAAGGAAGAATATGGAATATATCAAAACTATAGTTTTCTGCGCACTATTATTGGGTTCAATGTCATTGATAAGCGGCACTGCAATATTTGGACAACTAGCAATACCAAGTGAACAAACATTAGCAATTATTGGCTATGATGGATTATTGTTTGGTTTAAGCGAAGTAAAAACTGATGAAAGAAATCTCTCTGTAGAAATAGCTACACCTTTTGTCCCTAATGAAGATAGAGAATTTGAAGCATGGTTGGTTGATGATAAACGTGGGGGTTCTGCATATTATCTAAATTTAGGTGTTCTTAACGAAAATGGTACATTAAATTATAATGAACATTTAATGAGTCCATACACTTATACACATTTAGAGATTACCTTAGAACCTGCTAATGATCTAGATCCTAGACCTGATACCAGCAATATTGTAGGAACTGCTGAACTTGTACCTCCTTTTGGAAAGTAGTAAAATGAAAAGTATATTAACAATTCTGGAGGTAATAATATAGAAATGAAATTTATAAATGAAAAACAATTAAAGATATTCTCTCTTGTTTCATTGTCTACAATAATTTTAGGTTTGTATGGATCTCAAATACCAGTTTACGGACAAGACTCTAATCTAGAGAAAGCAAATCTAACGAATGTACCTCAAAAATTTTCCAATGTATTAAATGAATTAGGAATCAATTCGTCTGAACTTGCCTTGAAGCCAGGAGAAAGTGTTTCTGTTTTAATTCAAAAATTACAGCCAAATGGTACATTATATGAATTCGTACAACAATTCACTGATTCTGTAGAGAAGTCAGGAGTGAACGTAGATAACCTAACATCATTCAGACAAGTAGAGAATATAACTCAATCGGCTGAAGAACTCGCTAATCTTCCATAATTTATTTTAATAAAACATTCATTATTTTTATAACCTTTATTAAGTAATTAAAAATTAATAGATTAGAAGAGAGATAGGCAAAATATTCACCTGTTTATATTGATCTTAGAATAATTTGATATAATTTTTATTATAGTTATAATTGCGTTATTTTTTTTAAATTCTGAGAAATTTTTGATCCAATGAAATAGTGAAAAATTTTAACATATATACGAAATAATTCTTTTTTAATTTGAAAAAAAATAATTGGATTTATTAGAACATTCTAAATTATATGTAACTGTCATACTAGAACTATCTAAATAAAGAATTGAAATAGTTCATTAACAAAATTTTGGATGAAGATTATTTATAAGTGCAAATATAACCATCCTCTTGATATACTCATTATACTCACTTGTTTTGGAATTCTAAAATATACTGTTAAAACTGGATTTACTTCTGTTCTCAAGGAAGTGGTAGAGATTTCAACAGTTAATTTTTACCAAACAATGAATCTAATTTAAAAACTCTTAATATTTATTAATAAACAAGATTTAATTAACTCACACATTATATTATTATATTATTTTAATGTGTTAACGATATACTAACATATAAGATTAAATATTTCGTATTGATATCTATATTATGCGTTTTCTAGGCGGAATGATGATAGGATCTTTAGCAGGAAGACATGCAGCAAGGAGACAATTTGAAGCGATGCAAGCTGCTCAAGCTCAACAGGAACAAATAAACCAAGCACAGACTCAAGCTGCACAAGCTCAACAAATGGCAAAAGCTGCACAGACCCAACAAGCACCTAATCCTTCTAAAAAAAATATGGTCGAAGAACTCGAGAGATTAGCTAATCTAAAGCAACAGGGTATATTAACTGAGGAAGAATTTCAGCAGTTCAAAACAAAATTACTTTCTGATATTTAATGTTATATACGCTTTTTGTTTGGAAATATTGAATTTCCATTTTTTTAATCTGATTATATTATTAGAAAAGCCAACTTTTGAAAAGAAATTACCATATGCTGATCACTCTAATTATGTTTGGAATTTTATCAATATAGTAACTTAGAAACTATAATTAAAATAAAAAAAAACAATAAAATTCAATATCTAGGAAGTTTGAAGAACAATGGGTATACCAATGATATAAGTCATGAGTTTTATTCTAACTATATGTCATTAAAATTAGGGAATAAATTACAGTCAAATTTCTAATAGATTGATCGACTATATGTTATTATTTGTGCCAATTAAATCTCATTGTTTTTATTGTATCGTAGATGCATTTAGTATATTCTTTATTCTACTTATTTAGTTTATTCATATTTAATAATATTATTTATTACAATAAGCAATCTTGTTACGCCCGCCTTGTATTCTTGTCTGTATCAAATTGATAATTAGATCAGAATAATTGTCTATATATAGATGTAACTAAAAAAATCTTGATATTTGTTTGATTAATAAAATAATTTAAAGTTAAAAAAAAGGAATCTTGAAGAGAGTGAATTAGTTATTTCATATCGCTACCAACAGAAGATCCATTAATAGAACTTTTACGTCCTGAAATTCCAGTTGTAAGCATCTCTATACCAGTAATTAACAAGGCTATCGATATAATTATACTTGCAAAAATTGCACCAAATGCAGGCGAATTTATTATCATAAATGCAATAATTACAGCTAATACTCCTACTGCAACTGTAAATCCTCTGATCCATTTCCTGTTAGATTTATTTGTCACTCCATCTGCTATTCGCGAGAATCCATCCACCATTAACGAAAATCCAAGAATCCATAAAACCGCTATAGCAGCTATTATAGGAAATGTCAAAGCTACTCCAGCCAAAATCACGGTCAAGATTCCGAGTCCTACTGTCAAGAACCGAGATTTGTGAGAAATAAACAATCCAGTGATTATTTTTTCAATTCCTGTGACGACTAATACTATTGCTATTAATATAACCAGCGATAACATTGTTAAACCAGGCAATAGCATTGCGATAATAGAAAGTAAAATAGTTAAAGCACCAAGCCCAATTTGAACGCCTCTCATCCATTGTGGAGATTTATTTATAGTTGTCATTATTGCTAGCTTATTAAATAGTGTATTATATATATACAGATTTTTTTTATTCATAACTATTAAGATCGTTATTGATTTTCATAATTGATTGGTATTTTTTCTAACAAGTAATGGTTTCGAAAAATAGTATTTGACTATCTCTATAACGTTATTTGAATATTAAATAAATTAAATTTGAATTAGTTTTGAAATAATATTCTTAGATTTGCATTATATTAATAGACATAGAAAACTGTATTACCTAATCATGAAAATACTATTCTTATAATTTGGAATAATATTTGAGTAAATAAATTTAATAAGTTTTAAAAGAAATTACTATTTACCTATTGTCGATTCGTTCACCTGTTGATGTAACCAAAAAACATCTTATTAGTAACTATATTGGTCTAAGCCACTCAAATGGTTGGGAATCCTGAAATTCTGCAGAAACATCTCCTATTCGATCTGGTTCATTCACTAAATCGAGTTTCTTTACCGGAGATCCCTTTTCAAATTTTAATTTTCTTAAAAATACCCAAATAATATTGGGACTAGTAGTAGATTCAAAGAAATATACTCCATTAGTTAGATCACTAACGGTTCGCCAACGGGTTGATGATATATTTGGCCTATCCTGATCAGGCGAACCAAATGGTTGAGCGATATTTCGGGCTACACTGATTACCCCTGCAATAGTCTCTCGTATATTATTTGGCTTGGGTAGATTCTTCTGGTAATAAGCTCCTCGCGTAAAGCGATCTGCTGAATCGGTACTTCCTGGAAGAGATTTATTCCCCCCAAAACCTTTGAACTGTATGAGACTCTCAATTTGCTTATCAAAGGGTGGGTCATTTGTCATTACGATGTATTCTCGACCGTGGTAGACTTGGAGTTTTCCTTTAATATATTCCAATATTGCAGCATCGCCTGTAGTATCTTCGATCATCATATGAATTTGAGCAATTTTCCCAGTGTTTCCTGCTGTAACAGGAAGAATTTGAAGTGGATATTTCTCAACATAATTTATAGCCTCATTCACGTAAGCAAAATTATCGAGAAAATATTGAAGCCACAAACTTAATGATAATCCAGGGATGTTTTCATCTCGCACTCCATAATCAGATTCTGCAAGCCATAGGAGGTGACCAGCAAAATTCTTTTCATTCATCCCATCTGTTGAACAGATATCGTAGGCTGAGGTGATTATACTTCCATACTTAGAAGTCCATTTCACAGAGTTTTTTCCTGCGGAACCTTCTCTATTTATTCCACGTGGAAATACCCAGATATTACTTTTTAGATCTTCTAACCAATCCATATTTCTTGCCACTACTTCTGCAATCCCGTTTTCAGACCATCTAGTAACACTACACATTTAGAAATTTATAGAACTATTTGATCCATATAATCAATTCGATTTCAGAAGATCTCAATATACGTGAGAATGAATACCACTTTCTACATGAATTAGGATATTGAATGCTATTTTATAATTATTTGTTGTTTCACTTAATTTTAAATATGACGAAATATTTTATATTGAATTTAGTTTTTACACTTATCATGTCTTTATTTAATATGGTTAGAATTAACAGAAATATTAACTAATAATATAGAAACATTTTTTTATTAACTCTCCTTTAACCGTTTCGACAATTCAATATATTCGTTATATGCTTCACGTGCATCATTATATCCCAGCTCAAGCAACTGCTTAATTGTTCCGACAGAGAAATCATATGTTTTATTAGATATAGTATGTTCATCATTCTCTCGGTTTATATTTATTATTTCATCTATTTGAAACCGTCCTTCAATTATGTCTCTAAATGTGCGAACTTTTAGGAATTCTCCATGGTATCTTGTCTTTTGGTTTAAGAGACTATTTATTATAACATCTTTTACTCCATGATCCTTTGAAACTTTTAATAGTGCCTTTACTATGTCAATATAATCAGATACTACTAAAAGCATATTTTCTTCCTGATGAGTCCTATCTGAATAAATAATGTCATTATTTCGGTTGATTACACCATCTCTATCCATAGGAATTTCTTCCTGTTTTTTAGGATGCAAATTTACTATACAGACTCCTAATCTTGGGATAGAATCTTTTAATCTCCTAACTCTGTACCAGTATTGCCTATGTAGGAAAACTAACTGCAATAACGGAGTATTGCTCAAAAGACCTCCATCCCAAAAATGTCGTAACTCTTTTCTATATTCATAATGGTTAGGTTCCTTACTACTACTAGTTCTATTCTCAAAGTCAAATGATCTATTACTATGTTGAGAGATACGGCTTTCGACCTCTATTTCAGAAAAATCAAAGTTGACCGGATATGAGCCACTTGCTATAACATGATCTGAAGTAATTCCCTTATCATAATGTACGATATGCTCAAATCCAATTTCCTTATCTTTTGTTCTTAAGAATTTCCCATACTCTGTTTTACGTGAACCATCTTCCTTGGGATAGCTATCAAATGTAACTGGCATACCATCAGCAACGTCAACTGCGACCAGTATGAGTCTAGGTTGATTTTCTTCTTGAGTGGTGGCGATTGGAAACTTTGCAAATCTTTCCAGACTTCTCTTTAGAGGTTCATTACTAAAACGGTACCATGTATTTTGTGAATCATAATACTTGTTGTCATACCTAGGTTGAGGAGGATCAAAGACATTTGGTACTCCATACAATGCAAACTCTTTAGCAGAATAGTATCGTCTTGCAGCTTCACCAGATGCAACTTCTCCATTAATTGAATGCCAATAATCCCACCATTGTTTAAAATATGGATTGCTTTCTACTATTGCTTCTTTAGAAAGGTATTTCCAGAAATCTATAAGTCTTTCTACGGATCCTTCATAAGTATGATTCTCCACGACATAACTTACCAGAACAGCAGCATTGATAGCACCTATAGAGGTACCCGCGACAATATCAAATACGGGTTTCCCTTTATTTCCATTCTTTGTATCCATCTCAGATATAGATTCGTATAATGCCCCATATGCTCCCGCCCCATAGGCACCTAGAGATCCTCCTCCTTGGAGTACTAATGCCCTCTCTTTCTCTGGAATATCTATTTTATTATTCATATTAAAATGTTAATTGATAAGATACATGTAAAGATAAAAAAACTTTATTACATACACTTTACGATATTCAATTTAGAAGGAATATTAGGTTCTAGATTCATATTTTAAATTTTATGTTGTTATCGGATGTACTTCATATAAGGAAATCACAATATACGCTAATTAAGAAAGTAGAATATGTTTTCATCAAAACATTTACGCAAAAGAAATAATTATATTAATAGAATTCTTTTCTTTTCATAGGTTTTTGTCTTTTGGTCTTTGTATTTTCTTTATATTGTTTCTGTTAACCTCTGAATTATTTGATGAAGTTATTTAATTAATATTAAAGTTTTTATATATTAGATTTATAAAATTCACTCAATTTTACCGGTATGTGAATTGAAAATAACTTCTAAACCTTTGGTATATAGTTAAGCTAATAATGACCATAAATGGATTATTGATTTAAAATTAGTGTTGAAAAGTTTAGACTCAACACATTTTCTCGTTTAAGTGTGATTTGTGCAAATGCAATAATATATATTTAAGCTATTGGGAATGAATCTATCTATCAAATATCAATAATTTTATTATTACGAGTAATTCATCAATTTTAGGTATAGTACAGATCTGTAAGTGATTCCTTTAGGTGTGATTTATACAAAAAATGGTATGTATGATGATGCTTTAAAATTCTATCAAGAGAATTTGGAAATCTCAAAGAAGGTTAGTGATAAACAAGGGATGTTTCCACAATAAATAACATAAATACTTTGAGCAATTTGATGGAATGATTTTATAAATTCAATTTTAATATTTCTTATTTCAAAGAAGTTATAATAATTTTCAAACAAACTAAATTGATAACAATTTCCATTGATTCATTCACATTTCAGCTTTTCATTCACATGATTTACAATATGTGAATGAGGCAAATTAATATAATAACTTCAATAGAAAATTAATTATATAACATAGTAACTATATACATGTGATTTATACTTTCAATTACTATTTATTATACAATTAAGATATTAAATTTTTATCTAAATTTAATACCAAACTGGTTACACATATGTAAACCATCCCACCGAACCCGAATGAAAATATATTTTAATATAATTTACCTGTCAATTCACAGATGATGAAAAGAACATAAAAAAATTATTCTATATAAAAAATTAAATTACCTCATTACATGTTCATTTGTCCATTCATGTTCATTTTGGTTGCAATCCAAATCCTGTCTGCAAAGATGGATGTATTTGTAAATGAACTAATTCTATTACTTTTGCTGGTGAACCATTATTATTTATTAAATCAGATAGTTTCTCTAGATCCTTTTCTAATTTTGAAATAATATCTATAGATTGATTTTTAACATTATTAGATGATTTTAAATTGCTTTGAAATATACATTTAATTTCAACTAATAATGCCTTTGCTGTTTCATAATCTGCATAATTAAATATTGGATTATTGTTTGAAAAGAATTTAGTAAAATTAATACGGGATGAGGATTCAGAACTGGGAGAAGTTGTAAAATTCTTCATGTTATCTAACAAATCCAAATTAGACCTATTAGTAAGATCTATCTCAGTTACTATTGCATCTGCATATTGTCTTAATGTTTCATCTAAAAGATCAGCTACTACTAATGCATAAGTTGTTGAGTTAGAAGAGTTTGTTACTTTATTATACCTTTTAACAAGATCATTATCCTCTACAATATCATCTTCAGCAGAATAAATTTTATTTAATAGTGTTACAGCATTATCTGAATGATCCATGGATAAAGTAATATTTGATGGATAGTTTTTCTTTGCAAGTTCTAGCTCTACTGGAATTTGTTTATCAAGAGCTAGAAGATAAGATGAATAATCAGTAACAAAACTATGGGCAAAAACACGTGATATATGATCAACCATGAAAAATGAAATAAGAAAAACGACTAAGATAAAAATTGAAAAAATTGATGAATAATTTAAAATTGTATTATCTTTTTTCAATTTTAGAATAAGAATTGATGAATTATAATAAAATTGTTATGTATATCATCGTCAAGTGAATCGATCTTCAAAGCTAATTTGTATAGGTTATACTCAATTTCCACTAAAGCATTTGCTATTCTGAATAATGCTATGTTGAGTTGAAGTTAAAGTGATAAGGATAAACGAAGCTTGATTCTATGATTTTTTGTAAATAGTAACCAGAAATTGAAGAAGTTAAAAATATTAACATTGTGTTAATGTTAAAGAA
>DASVEV010000013.1:0-2055 GCA_036380415.1 Nitrososphaeraceae archaeon | reverse complement strand
GAATGACCACTTAGATTTTTAATGGGAATATAACCACTTTTAATTATTGAGTTTTCTATTGCTTTACCAATCTCGCTTGATTTTGCTTTGTTTCTTGCAATTTTTAAAGCTTCCTTTAAAGCATTTTCTGATGCTTTTACTAAAGAATGATATTCATTATTATAACTAATAGTTACAGCAGTATCAGCGATATAGCCATCAACTTGTACACCGATATCAATTTTGAGAACATCTTCTTCTTCCACTATTTTTTGATCATCAGGTTCTGCAGTATAATGAGCAGCAATTTCATTTAAACTTACATTCACCGGAAAAGCAGGAAATCCTCCGTATTCTTGTATCTCTTTTTCTATCTGCTCACAAATTTCGTATAAAGTTTTTCCAACATAATCTTTTTTTTTTGCCAATTCTCTAATAGTGCACGCTATTCTACCTGCTTGTCGGTAACACTCTATGAAATCCACAATAATTATTTCATTATAGTATATAAAATTGTTTTAAACTTCCATATTCTCTTTATTTATTTATTTTTTTAAAAAACTATTGAATTTAAAATACGTAGTTATATAGTTGACATCAAATAAAAATTGTTTTATATGATTATTTTATACAATATGTGAAATCGGTATGAATAATGAAGACAAAATAAATAAGAAAATTGTAATTGCTATTTTGTCAATGCCAGATGGAAAGCAATATGAGGTTCCCCTAGTAAGCAAAACATTTAGTTCAGGGAGAGAGGGCTTTTATGCTCAAATTCCTTCATTAGTCTACAATAATGAAGTTTACGGAGGACAAATACAGGTTTGGAAAAAAGGGGATAGTAAAAATAAATAATATTTTATGATATCTTTTCTTCTTTAATTACTATTAATCAATTAAATAAAAATAAATTTACCAAAAAACCTCTAAATTGTGAACTTGGATAGAAAAAATAGTTCATTCAAAATTATATATATAATTCTTGATGGAATAGGGGATCTTCCTCATTCGTCACTTAATAGTCGGACACCGTTAGAAGCAGCTAGTACTCCAAACTTAGACTATTTAGCGACAAATGGAATTATGGGTGAAGTAATAACTGTTGGTAAAGGAATAGCTCCGCAGTCTGATATTGCAGTTTTTAATATGTTAGGTTATAATTTCACGGATGTTCCATATGTTGGAAGAGGAATTGTTGAATCTATTGGTTGCGGTATCGATCTGAAAAATGGGGACCTTGCATTAAGGGGAAATTTCGCTACAATAGATGAAAATCAGAAAATAATAGATAGAAGAGCAGGAAGGATAATTGAAAAAAAAGAAGCTCAGTTACTTTGTGATACATTAAATTCCTCCATTTCATTAAAAGATCCCGATGCATCTGTCGTTGTAATCCCTACTATCGCCCATAGAGTTACTATAAGATTTAGACACAAAAAAATAGGATTATCTAATCAAATAACAAATACGGATCCAGCTTATGATAAAGTAGATGGAATGGGTATTGCCAAAACGCATATATCAGAAATGAAGGTGTTAAAGTCGATCCCCGAGGATAATAAAATTTCTTCTAAAATATCTTCTGATATAGTAAACGATTTTAGCAATCAAGTTTATTTTATATCAAAAAATCATGCTGTAAATAAGGCCAGAGAAGAGAAAAATCTTAATGCTATGAACTGCATTTTAGTAAGAGATGCAGGAACTACCATTCCTAATTATGTTCAAATAGATCAAAAATATAACATGAAAGTTGCTTGCGTAGTGGATATGCCTGTAGAAATTGGTATCTCTAAAATTTTAGGAATGGAAATTATTGAAGCAGGAAGTGTAAATGACTATGTAACCAAAGCAAAAGTTACTGCTCAAGAATTACAAAAATACGATATGATTTATGTACATATTAAAGGTCCAGATGAATTTGGACATGACGGGGATGCCTTGGGAAAAAAACAAAACATTGAAAAAATAGATAGTGATTTTTTTGGAACTCTTTTGAGGGAATTAGGAATTTCAAATGCGGTCATAGTTGTTTCCGGCGATCATTCTACTCCTTGTACCAAAAAAAGTCAT
>DASVEV010000012.1:0-2318 GCA_036380415.1 Nitrososphaeraceae archaeon | reverse complement strand
CTTGATATTAAATGTTAATAATAGTATTTAACAAAGTTTTATTTTTTATTAAGGGGTAAAACACCGAGAATTTGACTTTTGCATACTTTTTTAATGTTTAATTTCTTTGAATAAAACTAAAAGTAATAGAGCTAAATCTCAGTTTATCCTCTCCATCTATTATAATTACCTAATAAAGGTAATAAAAAAAATATATAGTATTAATGCATTATTAATCTAGCAGATTATCAATTAAAAAATTAAATAAATATACATAATTTTCTGGTAACAAATTGGTTGTAGGAGATCAAAATTAATATGATTAATAACGGTATCTTTTAGTTTTAGTTTTATTCTAGTCTATGTTGGTGTTTACATATCATCAGACCGAATTAAAGTCAAAGTTGACATTAAGCTATCAATATTTTGAATATTATTTTGAATTTTTACTTTTAAATCCTCCATTGTATCAAATATTATTTCCACTACCAGATCATATGGTCCATTAATGACATCTACATTGACAACATTGTCCATTTTTTCAAGAATATGAGCAACCTGGAATCTGTATTCTGGATCACATATAATCAAGAGATATGCGGTTAGCATAAAGCTATATAGTTATTAAATATATAAAAGAAATGGTAGAATTTTTACATACTAATTAACAAGAAATGAATAAGTTGGTAAAGTAGATACAATGGAATTGTATTATGACTCGGAATTTACCATTATAATGAATAGTTGAAAATCTCTATATTATGATTATCCTAAATATTCAATTCAAAATATAATGTGTTTTAAAGAATAGTTAGAGAAACCAATAAAATTTAGCACTCAGTTTAGATACAAATAGAGAACTAATCAGGAGAATATGAAAGGATTCATAATTAATTTTTTAGAATTTAGAAAATGTCGGAGAAAGGTACAGTCATAATTAATTTATTGGTTCATACATACACAACAACTGAAATCAATTGTAGGGACTTGTTAATAACATTCCGTATCATAATATCGTCCTTAAAAATCCCTTAAATAAATTTTAGAATTGCAATGGAAAAGAAAAGAAGTATTAAAAAAAATTACTTAGCGGTTGGGTATATATACCATATCAAGGTATTCCCAGAAGAAATACAATCTACTACCACCTTTTGTTCCTGCTGAGTTGTGAGATTAACTCCACATTGCTTACCATTTATACCATCATTTAATACCTTCTGTACTTGTCTCTCTAATTGCTGGGAAGGAGCCAAACTTATTTCTTCTAAAAATTCTTCTTCCATTTTGATCAAGTTGTGACCTACGATAGAAGATACAATTTTCGTAGAATTATCAACATTTCCTATAGTTCTTTGACCAAATATCAGAATGTAAGTTTTGTATTCTGTATTTAAATTTTCATTTGTATTTGATGTGTCAAGTGATGATGATGATGATGAGGAAATATTATTTTGTGCATTAACTTGGTGTATTCCTATATGAGTATTACTAAATAGACATAATGGTAGACCCAGAACCAAAATTATAATTATTAAATCCTTCATGGAATCAGACTATTGTCTTGTAGTATTAAAGTGTTGAAGTTAATAAAAGGGAATGACAGTTTTGTAAATATTGATATTAGAAAAGCTGTACTTAAGAAATACAATATATCTATAACTATATTAACTAGTAATTCAAAATTCTAGTATGACATTCACTTATTTAACGATGGTATTAATATCTTCACTAGTATTGTCTATTCTTTTTTTCTCCCTCATGTATTTTCCACTGACTAACGTATTTGCAGAATCAACAGTTATAATTTCTTCCGCTTGTGGCCCAACGGAAGGAATTAATATCAATATCAATGCAAATGGTTTTTCACCAAATTCACGTGTTTCCTGGGTAATGTTTGATCCCAATCTAAATCCTCTACATAATGGATATTTTGCAACCAATAGTACTGGAGGATTTAATGAAGACACTTTTGCAGAACCTGGTTTACCTGGTGTGCATACAATGGTTTTCTTTGATGATTCCAATCTTAATTATAGGATGGATAATGAAAAAAATACATATCCAGTACCTATAACAAACAAGTGTCCATTGGAATAACACTAACCAGATTAACTAATACAAATAATCTAATAGGTGTATTTTTATGTAAATAATTTATTATATCATCTATTGTAGACATCTTCTAAACTTTTTATTATTTCTATACTATTTACAATTATAATTGATAATTGATATTATTTATTCTCTAGTTCTCGTACTACTTTCTTCATAAATAATAGAACTTCAATTCAGACGTAATGAATTGTAAATATACATGTGGATATGGTACCATTATCACA
>DASVEV010000011.1:0-3280 GCA_036380415.1 Nitrososphaeraceae archaeon | reverse complement strand
CGGATATCAGGTATCTCTACAAATACTTCTCTCATTGCTGAAGGCTCCATTTCTTTAATAACGTCCATAAAGTCATTCATAGTGACTATTATCTTACGCAAAGTATCACTAGGTATACTTTCAGATGATAGATCAATATTGGGAAGGATTCTCCTCAGAGATCTCATTCCTGCTTCTTTTGATAGAGATTGTAAATCAGCACCCACAAATCCATGAGAAATATCTGCCAGTTTCTCTAGATTAACATCTTTGGCAAGAGGCATTCCTCTTGTATGTATTTGCAATATCTCGAGTCTACCTTCTCTATCTGGGACACCAATTTCTAATTCCCTATCAAATCTACCAGGACGTCTTAAAGCTGGGTCTATCGCATTAACTCTATTGGTAGCACCTATTACTACTACTTTACCTCTAGACTTTAATCCATCCATCAAAGATAACAGCTGAGCAACTATTCTCCTTTCAACCTCTCCAGATACTTCTTCACGCTTTGGTGCTATAGAATCAATCTCATCTATAAAGATAATAGAAGGAGCATTCTTTTCAGCCTGTTCGAATACATTCCTTAATTTTTCTTCAGATTCTCCATAGTATTTACTCATTATTTCGGGGCCGCCGATGGAATAGAAATTAGCGTTTGTCTCATTTGCAACTGCTTTTGCAAGCAAGGTTTTACCAGTACCTGGAGGACCGTGTAATAAAACACCTTTGGGAGCTTCAACTCCTAATCTTTTGAATAATTCAGGATGCCTGAGAGGAAGCTCGATCATTTCTCGAACACGAGCGATCTCATTTCTGATTCCACCAATATCTTCATATGTAATAGATGGAACTTTTCCTTCTTGAGATGCTTGTACTGCCTTTGCACTATCTTCAGAAACTGTGACTTTTGTAGCATCGTTAATAATTATTGGCCCAGTTGGATCTGTTGATATTACTACCAGATCAATTCTTTGACCCATTACGTTTAAAGGGATTATATCGCCTTTGCTCATTAGCTGTCCGTTTAGAGACTCTGCAAGATATTGTTCAGCACCTATTATTCGAAGTGGTTCTGTTGGAGCCAAGGTTATACTTTTAGCATCCTTTGACTCTACTTTTTTAACTTCTATAGTATCTCCAATACCTACATCAAGTTTATTTCTTGTATAACCATCAATACGAACTAAACCAGTACCCCTATCCTTATCCCGTCCTGGCCAACTAAGTAAAACTGCATTCTTTCCAAACGAAGATAATTCTAATGCATCTCCAGTCATAACATTTAAACTTTGGGCTGCATCTGGATCAAGACGAACAATTTTTCTTCCTATATCTCGTTGTTCTGCTTCTGCAACTTTTAGAGTTGCTTTTCCCGTTTCTTTATTGTTAGAAGATTTTTTGTTATCACCATTATCAATATTATCGTAAGACATTTTTTGTTAATATTTGTATTAACTTTGTATTATTTAATGATTTTATGTTTGAATATGTAATAATTATTTAATTGTACTTAAATATCTCAAATAATTGTTATAGAAATGACTTGAGTTTATTTACGAGTTCAATCTAACCTTTTATTGTTTCAAATGCAATTGTTACAAGTTTAATCGAAAAAAAATTAATTGCTTTAAATGGAGTTCATTTGTTTCTAATTAAGATGTACATTAAATGAACAACATCAAGTATATCATTTTAATAGATTTTGGTCAAAATTTTTATTGAATATTTTATTGGTTGACATGAATTGGGTAATTATATTGTGGGCCATATTCGAAATAATAAAAAAATTAATTATACGTGAAACTTTCGGGTTGAAAATAATTTACTGTAAACTGCTATTTATCTTATATTTTCATATAGGCTATATATTTTACCTGTAGTCTCTGTTGAATAATTCCAAATATCTGGATTAGTTGATAATTGTTTAAAAGTATCTTTTAGTTTGCCGTGTAACTTGCCAAATAATTCTTCACCAATTACAATATGATCTGGTTTGGCGTGTGAAGTCATCTTTACTGCTATACTAATAGTATATCCTATAAGGTCGAGATGCGGTCGTTTCAATATCGTATTTTTATATTCATCAATATCTACACCATACATAACTACTGCGATCTCACCAAACTCGATTCCTATCCTTACTTTTAAATCAGGATAATCGTTCTGATTTAAAATTGGGTTTATACCTTCTTGTATTACCTTAATCATAGTATATGCACAGCTTATTACATTTGTGTAAGATAGAGAATCAAAATTGTCAATACCACTACTAACTGTAGTAGGCTTATTCTCATCATCATAGGAATCTTTAGTATTAGTAGTATCTACCACAAAAAATGCTAAAACTGCATCTCCAATATACTTTAACACATACCCTCCATACAGAGATAGTAGTATTGTCATTTCTTGAGCAAATGCTCTAATTATTGTTGTTAATCTATCAATAGACAGATTTAACGACATTTTAGTAGATCCTACTAGGTCAATATTTAAAATTACGAGTCGTATTTTAGATTCCATAAACTTTTCCAATACCTTTTGGGATTCATTGAGAGAAATATTAAACTCGGGATTTGCTTTCAAAGATTTCCATATTCTCACCTGAGAGTCCTTTATAACCGAATCGACATCAATAATTGCGTCAAGATATAGCTTGTTTAGAAATTGATTTCCTAAAGTATTTTCAGGTTTTCTTTGTTTTTTTATCTGTTCATTACTAATTACTTGCATAACAGTATCATAATGTATATCCAATTCTAATGCTATTACTTCGGGATTAATTCCTGAATTGTATAAATTGACTATAGTAGTTGTTTGCTCTATCTTATCCGTTATATTGAATCACCATCATCTTATCTAAATAATAAACATATTATTATATATGATTAATTCTAATTGCAGTTAATTTGCATAATTATATAATTATCGTAATTATATTATTTATATTAGGAAAATATTCCATTGCAAATAGATGTAAAAAGCTTTACGGTAAATAATATATGCTTATGAAAATAATTACTTATTATATTTCATATTTATATCCATAATTTCATTTAAAGGTACATCCTAGAAATAGATATGAAAATAAGAAACAATGGGTAAATATACAATAAATAAGAATAATAATTAAGACTCATTTATGGTTGATAGTTCGTGGGAATGAGAAAAACTGCAATCATATATTCAAGTTGGAAAATAAAAATGCCATACGTCTATTTAGGCGAAGTATATATACATTTATTAATACAGATTTTATCATAAGTTTAGGTCATTTTACATTGTAATCAGTACTTTTTGT
>DASVEV010000010.1:0-3508 GCA_036380415.1 Nitrososphaeraceae archaeon | reverse complement strand
ATATCTTTGCGGTAAGGCTTTGTGTTTGTATTATTAAAATCATGGGCCGAAAGGGAGTTGAACCCTCGACCTTTCGATTATCAGTCGAACGCTCCACCAAGCTGAGCTATCGGCCCAATTTAGCACACACTAGTGTTGGTGTTTTATTTCAAAGACAATTTAAATATTTTTTTTTGGTTCACTTAATCTATTATTGTGGCACTGCACATCGTTTTCAATATATTTGTTAGATAGATTATATATGAAATAACTACATAATAAAAATGCATTTAAGACTATAATATTGTTATATCGTATGATTTATGATTAAAAAAATTGAAGGAGTTGCTATTATTACAAAGAATTTGAATAAAACTGCATCTGAAGCATCGGAATATATTGCTAAAATACTTTCAAGAAAAAATATTAAGGTATCATCCATCCCTCCATTTGAAACATCTAATTTTAAAAATAGCAGTTCTACTTTTACTTCACTCGTAAATGAAATTGATCTGATAATCGCATTGGGTGGAGATGGTACGACTTTACGAGCTTTTAGATTTCATCCAAGCGATATTCCTGTTTTTAGTATTAATGTTGGAGGTACTAGAGGTATCCTTTCTGAAATTAAATTGGATCAAATTGATTACGCTATCGATGCAATTTTAAATGGCAATTATTACTATGATGAAAGAATTAGAATCCAAGCTTCTTTATCAAATAAACTCTTTCTTCCTGCTTTAAATGATATATTAATTTTTAGAACTAATCTTACTAGAACACCAACTATAACAATAAAATTTAGAGATGGTATTATTAGCCAGCGCATGGATGGTATCATTATATCTACTTCAACAGGATCAACTGGTCATTCTGTTTCTTTGGGAGGACCTATATTACATGAAGAATTAAATTGCTTAGTAATTAATCCCATAGCTTCAATTAATAAATTACCGTCTATAATAATACCTCCAGAGGAGATTGAAATTTATAGTAATCATAAAATCGATCTAATAATTGACGGTCAAGATAAATTTTTGATTGAAGAAACTAATACTATAAAGATAACTCAGTTCCCTATCAATGCTCGTTTTATCAGGTTAAGAAAGAAAGGCTTTAGACAACTTGAAAAACTTGGATTCTAACATTTTCATTTTAGATTCTAGTGCTTTCTATGCTGGTTTCTATCGCTCCTTCAACTGGAAATTTTATACAACTACATCTATTCTACAAGAGATTAAACATATACTAAAATCCTCTTTAACTCTAGACTTATTGATTTCATCAGGAGCCTTAGTAATACAAGACCCAACCAAAGAATCAGTTGATAAAATAATTTATACTGCAAATGTTTTAGGTGATATCAAAAAACTCTCACAAGCTGATATTTCTATTCTATCTTTAGCATATCAATTAAATAGGATTTTAGTATCTGATGATTATTCAGTTCTAAACGTATCTAATTTCCTTAAAATTAAGACCATTTCTTTAGGTAATGAAGGCATAGTAGCACTACGAAAATGGAAGAATTTTTGTAAAACATGTAAAAAACAATATCCACCCAATATCAAAGAATGCGAGATTTGTGGTAATCCAACAAAAAGAAATTATAAAAAATTTCGACCTCCAGTTTAATTCAGACATTCTTTAATGGTTTTTGTTTATTATATTAGATTGATTAATGAATGAATCTTTTCAACAAACGTTTATCTACAATATCCTAGTAAAGAATGAGTAATATTATATAGGAATTTTCTATAAGAATTATTCCTATTTAATTTATTAATCTAAGATAAACATGATAATGTCAATAGTTGATAGGTCTATCAGTTCTCAAAAATAATATTTCCTTATTATTAATAATAATTATTATTGGAATTGGTTCCTTATCTATTATATCTTATCAATCTGCGTCCTTTACAGCTGATGAAATAAAGAAAATAGCAGAAGAAGATATTAAATCTAATGCAAGAATTCAAGCGTACGATTTATCAAGAATCCTTGTTCATAGTCTTGACTCCATAAATTCTAACCTAAAAGTTTTAACATCCTCACCTTTTCTTTTTGAAAATGATATTGATCAAGTACAAAACCTGCTTTATTCGGCACAATCGTCTACCCTCAATATAACAGATGCATATTACTGGATTGATGTTACTGGCAGAATTGTGACATCTAGTAAAATATATCAAACTGATAAAGCTAATGCAATTTTAGACACTCAAAACCAACCTTTTTTCCTTAATCCGAAAAAGACATTGACTCCGTACTATAGTACTTCTATCACATCTCAAGGAAGCCCTTCATCATTTTTATATATTTCTTATCCATTAATTAAACAACAGATAGTAAAATACCAAAATAATACTTATAATGCCAAACAAATATTTAATGGAGTACTGGTAGCAGCAATAAGTGTAAAATCACTAGGTGTATTTCTTCAAAATGAAATGACATCTTCTATTATTGGCAATGTAGGATTGATGGATAGAAATGGGGTCATAATATATGCAAGAAACCAGTCACTAATAGGTAATAATTATATGTCAGATGAATTCCAATCTTTAATACCAAATGATCTGAGGGGAAGTTATAATAAAATTATAAAAAAAGGCTTAGAAGGAAAATCTTTAGCAGAAGATCTGGCTTATAATGGATCAACTATAACACTCTCATATGAACCCATTGTAATAAATGAAAAATATTTATGGACATTATACATAAGTTTCCCTCATCAGTTGGCAAGTAATGTTGGTTCCCTAATAGCACAACAAAATAATTTTAGCACTCTAATTGTAGTTATAACCGGTTCAGTTACTTTTGGAATAATCTATCTAATTTTGTCATGGAATAAGAAATTAGAAGGAGAAGTCAATACAAGAACAGGCGAATTAAAAAATACAAATATATCCCTCATGAAGTCAAACGAACTTCTAGAAGAAGCAAATGAACAATTAAAAGTACATGATAAAATGCAAAAAGAATTTATCAATATCGCTGCACATGAATTAAGAACACCTATAATGCCTATACTTGGAGAAGTAGAAATAATTGAAGAAGATCTTGATCCCAAAACTAAAACTGTCAAAGTAGAAGAAGAACAGATTCAATTGATAATACGTAATGCAAAAAGATTAGACAGATTAGCATCTGATATTCTTGATGTTACAAAGATTGAAAGCAACTCCTTAAAGCTGGAAAGAATATATTTTAATCTTAATGACGTTTTATCTAATTCTATTAGAGACATCCAAAATCAAGTTTCTTCAGGAGATATAGGAACTAAAAATATAAAAATAGTCTATGAGCCTGTACACATAAAAATCTCTGGAGATAAAGAAAGAATCAATCAAGTAGTTAGTAATTTATTAAGTAATGCATTAAAATTTACGGATGAAGGATTTATAAAGATAAAAATAGAAAACGCAAATGATAGTGTTATTATTAGTGTGGAAGATACTGGAAGTGGAATTCATCCTGAAATATTTCCACGCTTATTTTGTAAATTTGCAACTAAATCTGATAAAGG
>DASVEV010000009.1:0-6057 GCA_036380415.1 Nitrososphaeraceae archaeon | reverse complement strand
ATACTGCATTTATATCGTGCACCAAATTTTATAGATAAAAAAGAAGATACAAGGCCAACTGTAATTCCAAATAAGAGATTGATAAATAAAGAATTCAGAAAAATATTTAATTTATTGCTTTGAAATTGTTGAGATACTTCTTGTTCTGTTGATGTTGAATCTATATCGGTAGTTGTTCTAATGTTTTCTGGAATTAAAATAAATTCATTTATTGGTATAGCCCATACAACAAATATTATTGTACCTGCAAAAATTCCATACAGAATACCATTAACTAGTTTACTGATATTCAAAATATTTGTTTTATATAAAAATATACCTGTTACTATACCTATAGAAACTGCTGTAATTAAATGAACTATAAATCCTGCAGTGGCAGCATATGAAGAATAAATACCTATTACATGACCAGATATGATCCATGATGTATAGTATGGTACTCCACTTATAAATTCATAAATAGTTCTAGGAAGAATCATTGTTATAGCACCAACTATGGCACCTACTACAACATACAATACTTCTCTCTTTAGAGAAAAATCAATTTTGATTAAGTTATTAATATTAGGAAAATTTCGATTTTTTATTTTTTTTAGTTTCATGACTTCTATATCCTCTTTATATAATTATTTTTGATATTTTATTTAACCATTTGATAATCTCAATTTCTTAGTTTAATATTAGAAATTACAATTTTATTATTTATGATAGTAATAGAACAATTATTTATTATTCAAAATAAAAAATAAACTATAATCTATTGAACTGCATTTTGTCGGGCGTTAGAATATCGTTATTCTAATATCTGGTCGTCAGAAACATTATCATAAAAAGAAAGTGGATTAGAATAAGACTTTATACAATCATCGTAATAATGATGAAATTATTCTATCTGTAGAGGATTATGAAGAACACTTTACAATTTTAATGACAAGTTCAAAATAGATTTGACGTTAAGATGTATATCATATAATATTCCTATAATAGTAAATTTGGTAATTATGATGAAGGTGTCTATCTAACCAAAAAATTTAAATCTTACAGATCCATATCAACTGGAAGATACATTGAAAAGAATAACAGCAGTATTAATAACGGCGTCTGTACTATCACTAACAGCTGCTCTTTTGTACATAGATAATATTGACATTAATAAACACGCTATTGCTCAAATAACAACACAAAATCCTTTTCCTAACAATACAGAAACTATAGAGTCACTTGACAAACTTTTAGGTAACAACACAGCTATTATATTAAATAATACTTACATTTCTGATCCAAACAATACATTACTAGATAGTATAAACATTAACATTAAAGAAGATTGTATGAAATTACCAAATTCTGAACATATGTATTGCCCTTAATCCTTACATAATTTTTTTTTATTTTTATTTTTATTTATATTATTTATCAATTATCTTCTGTTCCCTATAACTTTCATAAAAATATTTGTAATGTTTGCTGGCTTAGTATCGAGTTTTATTGGCTTAAGTCAATATTATAATATGATCGGATATCGACAAACAGATATTCAAGTACATACAAACCAGATAAAGAACCCAAAGTCGTAGAAAATCTTGTAAATTCTAAAGATGGAAAAACAGTACTAGCATTATATAGATGTGAATCTTAAAAATAAACTTTTTTGCGATGGAAGTCATTTTAGCATTAATTTTAAAGATGAAAAACTAACACAATAATTTAGGTATGATGAAAATTAAACTAAATGTATCTTTTCATTATGTTTAGATTATATTCACTTAGTTCTTACGTTAACATAGACTGGAAGAAAAGAAATCATCTAAAAACATAGATTGTAGAAAGAGAATAAATTCATAATATAATGAGAAATTTAGGAAATTATTTACATGATATGAAATAAAGAAAAAAAATTATGAGATAATTCTTGAACTTGTGCAATTAGTAAGCAGAAAATTATTGTATATAAAAGAATTTTTTAAGAGGGTCCCAGTCAATTAGTTTATAAACTTATTCATTAATTGAATTTTTCAGTATATAGAAATATTTTGTCGGTAATATATCACCATTTTTTGTTAAGTTAATTAAATTAAAATTTTGTGGAGGTGTATTAACATAATTCCAATTCCAAAATGCCCATCCATATACTTTTAATGAGTTGAATTTGTTTACAAGAAAGTCTGATTCTTCTTGGGAAAGGTCGCTTTTACTAGCATTTATTTTACTGGTATCATCCGTAGTATTATTTGCTATCGTCGCTTTTTTTTCTCTATTTACATGATTCCATTCACCAACATATATTGGAATCTTTGCTATTTTTGAAACATTTAAGAGAAGTTCCAGTTTTTTCTCTTGATAATTATTATCCTTAGGAATTCCATATAGTGAAATTTTAAAGATAGAGTTGCTATCTTGTGGTAGGATTTTTGCCATATTTTCAGAAGTTAGATTAATAGCTGGATCCTGAAACGTTATAGGAATGGTCATGTCTAGAACAATAGTCTTATTTGTTTGCTTTCGGAGCTCATTTGTCATATATTTATAATATTTTCCAATTTTTGACCATTGGTCTTGCGAAAAAATTTGAGGTTCATTAAGGATCTCATACCCATATGTGCTATTATAATTATCAAGTAATTTTACAATGGTTTTCAAAAAATTAGCTTGAAGATTCCATCCATCCAAAGTATTATTCTTGTCTATTATATTTCTGTTCCACCAATTAGTCCACCACAATTCACTAGAATTACTAGACGTTGTTATGCCTGAATTTCTAGGATAAAGACTTTTATCAAATAAGAACGAAGGATATCCTGTTCCTCTTTTTTCATCAAGCCAGCTAGATGTATGATATTGATGATTGTCATAAATTATCTTTAATCCCCATTTGTCTGCAATATTAGCTACATTTTCCAATTCTTGTAAAAACAATGAGGGGTTATTTTCATATGCTTCCCAATAAAGTACATATCTGATGTGGTTCATTCCTATATTTTTAATAAGCTTGAAGCTTTGATCATAATAATCAGTTGAAATTGTTATATTAGGAAATCTTTCATAGTTTAGGCTGGTATACATTCCTTTCATATTTACACCAATGATTTTTTCAGATTCTTCCTTTTGATTATCAGAATAAATTATCTTAAAATCGGAAAGACAAAAAAATGAAAATATTATTATCGCTATAGATAAAATAACTATATCAAATAGTAGTTTTTTTTCATCTATTAACTTGTTTTTAAAAATGTAATCTGTATTCATTACTTTAATATATCAATAATATAACTGTCTAATGAATATTTCATTAGGTAGATCTACATATGCTGACAAATAAAGTATGTTATTGAGCATTTTATATTTAATAGATATAAATGTGTAATTATATTATTATAAGTTAACTACGTTAACTTTACCAATATATGGAATTATAACTCATGTTAGATTGCTAAAGATTAGAATGACAAATAAATAGGCAAATAGCTAAAAATATCAGAACATAAGTACCACGCACAATATATCACTATCTTTATGTAGAGGTGATCATTTGAATGAATTTTGCATTTAACCTTTTACAATGCAAGAATTTTTATTAATAAACTAAATATGAAATTAGAGATCTAATAGCAGATCAATATCAACCAATATTGGATCTAAATTTATAAGAGAACAATTTAAAGTATCAGTCACAAAGCTGCATATTGACTGCTATCCTTTATTATATCTATATGACTTATTTTTGGAATTGTTATTAATCCATCATTTGAAGAAATATGATTTAAAGATTGGAATGGTGAATAAATACCATATCCTATTATTAAAAATAAAATCCCTATAGAAATAATAATTAAAGATATTATAAACAAAAGATTATCTTTATAGTAACTCTTATTATTATATTTATTTGTTAATGCCATAATTCTTATTATGTAACTTAATATTTAAAATATAGTAAACCAAGTTAACTTATAATTTAATCACTTTTTTTATTATTAATTACAGACAAAAAACAATTAATTAAAAAATAATATTATTGGTTAATATATTGTTATTCTTTCAACATACATTCTCTTCTTTTTCTTACATCTTGGACATTGATTACTAATTTTAGAGACATCTTTTAATATAGTCGCAAACCACCAGCATGAATCACATAAAATAAATTTGAAATTACTTTTATCATAATAATCTTTATTTACGGTAATAATTTTTTCTGTAAACATATTTATTTATCAGCAATGTGAAATATAAGTTTCTGTTAACTTTGTTAATCTATCAAAAATTGATTTAGAATCAAAATCTTTAGAGTTTAGCCGTTTAGCATTACAGGTAATATCAGATTGATATTTTTTTTGAAAATTAAAAATAGATTAATTTCTCTTTTACATTTGTAATTCTTTCCATTTTCTATTGTTTATCGGCAAATTATAAGTAAACAATGTTAATAAATCGAATTTATTATATCGAATAATGTAACATATATAATATTTCTTCTATTCATTATTTTCTAAAACCGAATCAATTTTTTTCTCTAATGATAGAAGGCTCTTTAACAACTTCTCATGATGTTCTTGATAATATTCCACTCTTTTTAGAATTAATTCATTATTTTCTTCCACATCCTTTATATGACTAAGTAAATTGTCTTGTTCCTCTGAAATTTTCTTTTGTCTATTATATACCCACCAAGTAATTATAGCACCAATAATTGCTCCTCCAATAATACCTAAATATGTGCTCCCTGCATTTGTCATATCTATACAATCCCTAGTAATTTCAGGAATACATCCCCACATGGCAAAACTCTGCTCAACCATAATTAATAAATTTGTACTCATATTTATTAATAATAATTATTAGTTTTTTTATAATTTGTTGCCATATTAAATTTATTGAATAAGAATATAAATTTTAAATTTAAATGAGATATGAATAGAAAATATAATATTGTTAAGTTTTATTTAAAATTCTAAATATTATCACATTATGAAATAATATCAACTACTATGATAATAGTGATCAATGGAATCTAGTGTAGGCTGTTTCTCACTTTCTTTTTTAACTACTTCTAGAATCTTATTCCATATATGCTTCTCAAACTCATATGCCATTATTCCTCCTACTGTGGCTCCTGCAGCAAGACCGATAGGACCTCCAATAACTAGTCCTACAGCACCTGTCCATACAAGACTTCCAAACCATGCACCAGACGCTACCTCAACGGCATAATCATTTGGGTTTCCGGTTATTGATACATGAATCTCACGTAAAGATCCTATCCATACCTTTGGGGATTTATTTACGGCTACAATACTACGTAAAGGAACAGAATTGAGAGTACCTTTGTATTCTGAAATGATCTCAAGGTCTTTTTGCTCTTGTAATTCTTGTTTAACATTATTATAGAGTATATCTAAGTTTGTATTAAGACCTCGATAATGTTGTACTTTTGCCATAAAAATAAGTTAAACAAGTCTTATATATAAGAACTATTAAAAGTTGGTAACTTTAACACTTTACAAATAAGTAAATAGAGTTTAGTCATTAAAATATAGGAGACTTTATGAAATTATCTGAGAAGTAATTACTGTCCATATTATACATCTACAAGATAAAAATTATTAGCTTTTTCAATGATAAAGATTCAGAAATATTTACGTTTTACATGAATATTTAAATATTAATAACTTACTATAATTCCATGGTATATGCTACTAAACCTGTTGTCATTTTCATAATTAGTATATTTATCCTAACTGTTGGTGGTAATTTTATGCATATCTCCAATGTTTTTGCTCAGGTTATTACAGGTGGTGAAGAAGAATCTGTTGTTTATATGCAACTATCTGATATATTAGACAATACTCAAAAGGATTTAGATGATCTTGTCCAAGCAATAAATTCTGGCGAAAAAGATAATGCATTAAATATTACATCCAATATTACTACAAATATTAAAGAAATAGAGAATGGATTAGATCTAATTGTAAATAATCCAATTTATGGTGGAGATTAGATTATAGTAATTTATTAGATAAAATATACTTTTATTGCAATCCTACTATTTGAATATCT
>DASVEV010000008.1:0-32599 GCA_036380415.1 Nitrososphaeraceae archaeon | reverse complement strand
TAAAGTCTTTATCATTACTTTAAAAACATAAGACGATAAAGAAATGTACAAAAATGGTGGGTGGTTTGTATAATTATTGTTGAGAATACTTGTATAACTAAGGCTTTCTAGCTTTAATTAATACAAGAATAGCAACAGCATCCATCATTCCTCCTAAAATTAAGAGTACCTGTAGTGGGAATCCCCCAGTTGCAGTAGCAGTTCCTGATGGTCCTTTTGGACTAACAAAAGCAATTTCTGCATTACTGATCTTCTTAATTTGTGCAAATCCTGCTATTTGTATCTGCGCGCTGGGTGGTGGATCAGATGATTTGATGTTAACCTTTGAACCATCTATAGTAGTAGATATCGAACTTTCCTTAGCAGAATGTGTTCCTTCTCTAAAACTACTTTCTCCAAGTGAGAACACCGATACTACTTTAGATCCTCCCTCTTCTGCATATCCCGAACCTGCTGCAGAAGCTTGACTTCCAGTTGGATCAAAAAGAAAATGCCATCTGTCCATTGGGAAACCAATTTCTTCATAGTCTAGAAGAGGAGTTTCAAAGATATTTTTGGTCTGTTCCACAGATAGTAACTTTTGAGCCGCAGCTGGAAAGAGAGCTTTAACGGGACCAATGGGATAATTGATATCAAATTTACCATAATCAGGCACCGTTACAGTTAAAGGTCCTTGTACAACCACACTTCTCCAATCGAGATCAAGCGCTGGAGTAGTGCTATTGGATGGAAGTACATAATTTGTAATATGTGGAACAAATTTTATCTTATAAGATATTTGAGCCCTCTCTTCATCTCCTCTTATCTGTGCTGTATAATCTAATTTTGAGTTAGAAAGCTGGATAGGACTTTTTTTATCTTTCAAAATAGCTTCATTAATAGAGCTTTGTAATTCATCCATACCTTGAGTAGTAGAATTTAAAGTAAATGTTATTCTCTCGTTTGTTCCATTGAATATTTTAGCTAGTTCGCTTCCAGGTTCATATTGTATAGTTACAAACCTAATGGTAGTAAAGACGGGATCAGCTGCATCGCTTTCTGGTAAAAGAAAAACTTCCATCTGTGAAGCAAATGATTGAGAAAAAGCAGTAGGAATCAAAATCAACCCGATTATCCAACAGGATAAAACGACTATTCTGTTCACATCTGACAATCTCATTTTGTCGAATATAATCCTTATTGTTGTTTTTATTGTATCTTAAAAGAAGAAAATATAAAATTAATACTAAAAAAATATATTAATAATCGAAAATTTTACATTGCATTTATTCACTACAAAAATTACTTGATAACAGTCTTAGCAGGAGGAACAGGGTCAATAAAAATTATTCGCGGACTAGCCAGTTGTACTTCTAATTTATCAATCATTTCAAATATTGGTGACAATTTTTGGTTTAATGGCTTGTATGTATGTCCGGACATTGACACTTGTATATATGGAATAGCAGGCATACTTGATAAAGAGCGTGGATGGGGAATTAGAAATGACACTTTTTCTTATCTTAATTGTATGAAACTATTAGGCGAGGAAACATGGTTTCAAATTGGTGACAAGGACCTTATTACTCATTTTATCAGAACTAAAATGCTTTCAAAAGGTTACTCTTTGTCAACAGTAGTAAAATGGATTGCACTAAATCAATACAATATCATTAAGAAAATAATTCCTGTTTCAGATACGCATGTAGAAACAAGAATAATTACGAATAAAGGAGATATGAATATTCAAGAGTTTTGGGTAAAATATAAAGCAAAACCAAGAGTATTAGATGTTTATTATAAGAATAGCGAAAAAGCAAAATGCAATAAAGATGCATTAAGAATCATCCGATCATCTGATATTATTATTATTGCTCCTGCTAATCCAATTTCAAGTATAGGACCAATTCTTTCACTCAATCAAATTAAGGAAGAATTGATTGAACAAAGGGATAAAATTATTGCAATCTCTCCATTTATAGGAAATAAAGCAATAAGCGGGCCAGCTAGAAAATACCTTAGTGCTAAAGGAATAGAATCTTCCGTCTTAGGAATAGCAAAATTTTATTCACAGTTAATTTCTAAAATAGTTATAGATAACTCAGATTCTAATTTCTCCAAAGAGATAAATAAAATAGGTGTTTCTTCTTTTGAAACCAATATTTTGATGAATAATTCAAAAGAAGAAAAGAGATTAGCAAGTTTCATTTTAAAGGTAATGAATTATCAATGAAAATAGCTGCTATTATTCCTATGAAAAGTCTTCATTTAGCCAAATCCAGATTATCAAATATTTTAACACCCGAACAACGAAAATATCTTGCAATGTATCTTTTGGATGCTACAATAAAAGAGTTAAAAGAATCTAAGTTCATTTCGGAAATCATAATAGTTTCTAGTGATAAAGCTGTTAAAAAATACTCTTGCCTAAAAAATCTAAAATTTATTAAGGATTACGACGAAGGTGTTAATAATGCAGTTATATTAGCTGATCATTATTGTATTAATAATGATATAAATGCTAACATTGTAATTCCACAAGACCTACCATTTATTTCAGCCAAAGAAATTGATGAAATTTGTAATATATCAAATAAATATCATAAATGTATTATAATATGCCCATCCAAACGATTTGATGGTACCAATGTATTGTTCAGAAAACCACCAAATGTTATCAAGACTTTTTATGATGATAATAGTTACATCAACCATTTAAAAGAAGCTCATAAATTCAAAATTCCTATAGAATCAATAGATATAGGCAAGCTCAGATTTGACATTGATACCAAAGAGGATTTACTAGAATTAATTCCATTAGAGAACTGGAATTTTGTTTTAAAAGATTTTGAGATAAACTGAGGTGAACCAAAACTATTTATCTACTAGTATTGTCGAATTTCTCATAGTAGTATTTCACTTTTATAATAATAAATTATAATTATAATTTTCAAATCAATAATGATGATAAAATTAAATTTTTACTTTATTTCAAGTTAACTATATTAAGTCTATGCTGCAAATCCAAAGCATGAAAGCAGCTGTTTTTAGAGAATATAATAAAGATCCTACACAGGTAGTTAAGATCGAAGATATTGATACTCCAAAATTAAAACCTAACGAAGTTATGATAAAGGTAGAATCAGCCTCCTATAATTATAATGATTTGTGGGCAATTTGGGGGGAACCAGTGAAAACGCCTTTACCACATATTTCTGGAAGTGATGTTGCCGGACCTGTTGTTGAAGTAGGTGAAGATGTAACAAAATTTAGGACAGGCGATAGAGTTGTTTCACATTCCAATCTCAGTTGCAGGATATGTGAGATGTGTACTGCAGGAAGAGAATACGATTGTAATGAAAGAAATATTTGGGGATTCCAAACTGGACCTTTATGGGGTGGATTTGCACAATATACTCATTTACCCGAAGTTAATGTTGCCAAGATACCTGATTCCGTTTCATTTGACGATGCAGCCGCTATCTCTATGGTAGGAATGACAGCATGGCACATGTTAGTAGGACGAGCAAAGATCAAACCAGGTCAAACCGTTCTAATAATGGGAGGAACCAGCGGTGTAGGTATGGCTGGAATTCAAATTGCAAAATTATATAATTGTGACGTTATAGCCACTGCCGGAAATCAGGAAAAAATGGACACTTGTATGAAATTAGGAGCTGACCAGGTTGTAAATCATAGAGAACCAGATTGGAACAAAAAGGTTCGAAATCTAACAAATAAACAAGGTGTAGATGTTGTCTTTGAACATATCGGAAAAGCAGTTTTTCCTCAGGAGGTTTCATTATTAAAAATGGGTGGAACATTAGTTGCAACCGGTGCAACCACGGGTTATGATACCACACTTGATCTTCGATTTTTGTTCTTTAAAGGTACTAATCTATTAGGTTCTACACAAGGAACAAAGTCAGATTTAGAAGATATAATTTATTGGACAGGAAGAGGAAAAATTAAACCGCTTATTGCTACGAAATTACCATTCTCTGACATGGTCAAAGGTCATGTTATGATGGCAAATGCCGATCAAATTGGTAAAATATTAACTAACCCACAAGAACTGTAACTTTTTTTTTACTTATTAATTTTAATTTGTGATAGTTTAATGATGTTTCGAACATTATTATTTATACCAGGAAACAATAAGAGATTTCTAGAGAAATCAAAACTCCTTTACCCAGATATTTTATGTTTCGATCTTGAAGATTCTGTACCGGTTTCTGAAAAATCAATAGCGAGAGATATGATTATCCAATCTTTTTCTTCTACTAATAGTTTACATCCTGTTAATATTAATATTAATAATAATAACAACAAAATTAATGATTCGAATTATAACTTTAAAGATTCGCCTCAACTTTTTGTTAGAATTAATTCATTTGAATCTGGACTTTATGAACAAGATTTAGAATCTGTAATTTGTGAGAAGTTGGATGGTATCGTAATTCCAAAAGTAAATTCAGACTCTGAACTGAAAAAAATTACTGAAATAATTGAAAACCTAGAAAAAAAACGAAACGTAAAAAAAATAATCAGATTGATTCCATCCATAGAATCCTCTCAAGGAGTAGTAAATTCATATCTTATTGCAAAATTTAATTCTAGAGTCTGTTCGCTCTTGTTTGGTGTTTTTGATTATTTGTATGATATGAAATTAGATTATGAGAATGAGGGATTAGAATATAGTTATGCTAGAGCAAAAATACCTGTAGATGCACGCGCTGCTGGAATTCCAGCTTTAGATTCAATATGGCAGAAAGTAGATGATTTAGATGGTCTTCAAGGCGATGCTAAAACTGCCAAAAGACTTGGTTATACAGGTAAAAGCATCATCCATCCAAAGCAGATAGAACCTGTTCATAATGTGTTTGTTCCATCACAAAATGAAATCGAATGGGCAAGAAAAGTTATCTCAACATTGAATGAAATTCAAGAACACGGAGATAAACGTGGTGCTTTTAAAGTTGATGGTAGAATGATAGATGAGGTACATTTTAAACAAGCCAAACTTATTCTTGACTTTATTACAAAAGATGAATAACCATACTTGGTTATCTTTTAACCACACGATAGAAAAGATTTATTTCTATTCATAATTTGAATATCTTATAATGGTTATTCTCCCAATAGATTCTGGAAGATATGGTAGCAAAGATATTAAAGAAATTTTTGAAGAACAAAAACGCCTCGACTTTATCCTTGAATTTGAAGCAGCAACCGCCCAAGCTCAATCAAAGATTGGAATAATTCCAATAGACGCAGCCAATGAGATCAATGTTCTCGCCAAATCAGGAAAAATCACTTTAACCAGGACAAAAGAGTTGGAATCTACTACCGATCATGATATGGCTGCAGTAGTCAATGCTATGAGTGAAAAGTGTTCTCCTAATACAAAGCCATGGGTACATTTTGGTTTGACTAGTAATGATATTATCGATACAACTACTTCAATGCAATTAAGAGCCTCACTATTAATCATTGAGCCAAAAATTAAAGAATTAGCAAAAATTTTATCTAACAAAGCTTTAGAATTCAAAATTCAACCTGCAGTTGGAAGAACACATGGCCAACATGCAAGTATTATTCCTTTTGGATTAAAATTCGCTGTTTGGGCGATGGAAATGTTAAAACATATAGAAAGGATAAAAGAAGGAAAAAAGCGTTTTTTAATATGTAAAACCTTAGGAGTTGTCGGAACTGGATCGTTAATGGGTGATAAAGCATTGGAGGTCCAACAAATGGTCGCTTTAACGTTGGATCTACATCCAATAGAGGCAGCAACACAAGTAATTCCAAGAGAACGATTGGCAGAAGCACAATTTCTTATTGCTTTGATAGGTACTTCATTAGATAAAATTGCAATTGAAATACGAAATTTACAGCGAACAGAGATAGATGAAGTTGCCGAATCTTTTAGAAGCGGGCAAATGGGAAGTAGTGCAGTTCCTGTCAAAAAGAACCCGATTAAGAGTGAAAGAGTATCTTCTTTAGCAAAACTTTTAAGATCTTTATTAAGTGTGTCTATGGAAAATATTTGTTTATGGCATGAGCGTGATTTATCAAATTCAGCTAATGAACGATTTACTATACCAATGGGAATAATTCTTTTGGATGAAATGTTGACGACCATGATAAAAGTTGTAAAAAATATGTTTGTAAATATTGAAAAAATATCATCAAATATAAATATTACAAAAGGGCAAATTTATGCTGAATTCATTTTAGAAGCCCTTGTACGAAAAGGGATTCCAAGAATTGAGGCATACATGGATATACAGAGAGTAGCATTTGAAGGAAAGGATAAAGGTAAGCAATTCATACAAGCAATAAAGGAGGATTCTGTCCTTTCAAAATATTTCTCCGAAATGGAATTGAACGACATTTTTACTCCAGAACAACATTTTGCCTCTGGAATTAAGATAATCGAAAAGGTATCTTCGACTGTTCGCAATGAATTGTCTACATCCAAATAATTTATAATCTGGAAATTGGATAGAACCTTTATACTTGGAAGAAAAATATTTAATGCTTAATTTTAGTCAATAATTTTGTTTTTATTTCATTATCAGTATCGATAATTTTTGATAAATTTTTATGGATCAAAGTTCCATATTGAAGAGCTTTTTTTGGTTTCATTGCAGATTCTATCGGAACATTTAACGAAATTGCAATTTCTCTTAAAATGTGTTTCCTAAGATTATCAGACGGTCCTAGTATTTTTTTCTCAAGAGGGATTTTCATTGCAAAATCAATAAATCTTTTAGTCAAAAATGGTTGTTTGATCTTCACATTGAATTCTTTTGAAGTATTATTTATTTCGTTTACAAGTGTAAGTTCGTTAGTAATTCTTTGTTTCATAAAACTATTAATCTGTTCCTGACCTTGTAGTATTATTTGTCTATATCTATTATACCCACAAAATAACTCATCAAAACCATTGGCTGTTAAAACAAGTTTACAATTATTCAGAATCGACAGAAAAGATATAAAATAAAATGCTATACAATTTTCTATATGAGAAATGTTATTACATTCTAGATTGTCAATAACCTTTCTTGATATATTATTGAATTCCTCGTTTTTTATTTCATATGTAAAGTGTTTCATATTTAGTTCTTGAGCTATCCTTCTAGAGAATTCAAGGTCATGTGAAAAAGGAAAACCAATCGATAATAAAATAACATTCTCTTTATAAATATCACTAGAAATTTTTGCAAGTAGGGAGCTATCAATTCCTCCTGAAAATGCAATGCCAAAGGTTTCATCCGTTAAAATGCAATTTTTAATAGAACTAATTATTATCCTAGTAAGATCTAAAGACATTTAAAGTGATTTCAGAGGTATTATAATTTATTTTTTTAATTTTACGTTTTTAGAATATAACAGTTCGTAACTCATTTAAAGTACAATATTATTGTGTTGAGAATAATATTTTGGATTTAATCTTTTATCTATGAAAGGCTTAGATTTTTATATATAGATTTGCACATTTCTCATATTGTCAAATATACGTAATATTGTTGAAAATGATATTAAATATCTTAATGATAAAGGTGATTATCTATTAAATAGAACTCAATTATCTTTATCCAACTTACTGAGTTTTCTTGGTAAAAAGTATGAAGTAAATTCTCAAATCAAAATTCCAGGTGGAGAAGTTATTACAGTAGATTTTAAAACTGATGATGAAAAATATATTGAAGTTATAGATTCGAATGATGATTTGATAAAGTTTAACAGAATAAAGAGTATCTATCCAGAATTAAAAATAGTTGCAATAGGGTCTTCAAAATATAAGGGCAAATTAACTGAGTTTGAATCAATCTTTTTCTTTGATACCAAATATGAAAAAATTGGATCTATTTTTATTGAAGATCCTTCCCTTTCATTTGATTACGCTCATATTTTACCTTTAGTTGAAAAATGTTCTATCCTTCATGGACATACATCAACTGTAATGGTAGAAATCATTGGTAAAATGAAAAATGGTTTAGTCATTGATTTCAGTGAAGCTAAAATGTTGATAAAAGAAGCAATTAATGACTTAGATCACAAATTTTTTGTAAATAATAGATATCTATCCAAGGACGATGATCTTTACTATTATGTGCGATTTGATGGCCCACAGGGATATTTTGATTTACAAATGCCCAAATCTACTGTTTATCTTTTATCAGATGAGGCAACAGTAGAGAACCTTTCTAAAGAAATACTTAAAATTTTAGCTCCAAAAATGCCTAAAAATATTGATGCATTAGGTGTATATATTTATGAAGGCGTGAATAAGGGAGCTCATCTTTTAGCCGATGTGCGATGATTATATTTATATCCGATCTTATCTCTTGGTTATAGTTTAGATATTAAAGTTAATAACCATATAAAATATTAGAAGTAAAATATAGAATGGAACCAATAATTACCTCAACATCCTGGAATCACGAAATTGAATCACAAGTCTTAAAGTCATGGGATTCAGAAAATCTTTATTCTTTTACCTTAAAAAAGAATGATGGTAGTGATAGCGTATTTGTTATTGATACACCTCCTCCATACCCATCAGGGAAACCATGGCATATTGGTGCTGCTGCACACTATGCTCAGATAGATATGATTGCTAGAACTGCAAGGATGAATGGTCACAATGTTATGTTTCCTATTGGAATAGATAGGAATGGGCTCCCAGTGGAAATCTATACTGAAAAAAAATACAAAGTTCGAATGCGACAGGTGCCTAGAGAAAAATTTCTAGAATTATGCAAAACTGCTCTTGATGACCTTGAAAAAGAAATGATCGAGATAATGATAAATCTCGGTTTAAGTAGTAATTTTAAAGAGTATTACAGAACAGATTCAATAGAATTCAGAACTTTAACCCAAAAAACCTTTATTGATTTATGGAATGAAGGACTAATCTATATTTCTAATAGGCCAAATAATTACTGCATTGATTGTGGTACAACCATATCGGATGCAGAAATAATCTATGATGACCTCCCCACAAATCTCATTTATATGTTTTTTAGTATAGCCGATAACAATAATGATAAAATAGTGGTAGCATCTACCCGCCCTGAACTACTTTTTGCTTGTCAGGCAGTAATAGTCAATCCAAAAGATGAGAGATATTCTCAGTTAATTGGAAAAGACGTAATAATACCTTTATTTAATAGAAAGGTCCCAATTTTAACCCACCATTCTGCAAAACCTGATTTTGGTTCCGGTGTTGTTATGGTTTGTAGTTATGGTGACCATAATGATGTTCAAGTTTTTAGAGAACTGAACCTCAAAGAAATTATATCCGTTGATGAAAATGGATATACTACTCCTTCCGCAGGAAAATATAGCAATTTGAAATTAAAACATGCAAGACAAAAAATTATCGATGATTTAAGAAATACAAGTTTTATTGAAAGAGAAGAAAACATCATGCATAGAACCCCCATTTGTGAAAGAAGTAAGACTCAGATCGAAATTATACCTTTACAGGATTATTATCTTAAACAATTAGACTATATTCCAATTCTCAAAGCGTTTACTAAAAAATTGAATTTTTATCCCCCCGTTCATAAACAAATATTAAAAAATTGGTTAAATGCAGTTTCAATAGACTGGCCTATATCACGAAGACGGTTCTATGGTACAGAGATACCAATTTGGTTTTGTCAAAATTGTAAATCACCTAATTTACCAAAGTCAGGTAACTATTATCAACCATGGAAAGAAAAACCACCTTTTGATACCTGTGCTAAATGTGGATTTAACGAGTTTATAGGAGAAGAAAAAACTTTCGATACATGGATGGACTCAAGTATTACACCTTTATTCATATCCAAATTTTCTCAAGACTCCCAATTTTATTGTAGAACATATCCTACAACAATTAGGCCTCAAGCAAAGGATATCATAAGAACTTGGTTATATTATACAATGCTGCGATGTTATCAATTAACAGAAAAATTACCATGGCCTAATGTTTGGATAATGGGTTATGGTGTAGATGAAAAAGGAAAAAAGATGAGTAAAAGTAAAGGAAATGTTGTTGATCCTTTTCCAATAATTCAAAAATATGGAGCAGATACATTTAGATTTTGGTCTGCCAGTGAAACAAATTTGGGACAGGATTTTCGTTGTTCTGAACAAAGTATTTCTAATTCACAGAAGTTTCTCTCAAAACTATGGAATTTAGGTAGGTTTCTTTCCTCTTTTGAAGTACCTAAAGAGTTTTCCACTGAACCTTTAAAAAATAATAATAATCTTTTACATACGGATAAGTGGATTTTATCTGAATTAGACAAACTTATAAATACGTGTATAAAAGGCTATGATAATTATAACTTTTTTATACCTGCAACAAGCATAAGAGATTTTACATGGAATGTTTTTGCGTCTCATTATGTGGAAATGATTAAAGGTAGGGCATATGATAATCAAAATAAGAATTTCCAAGTATCATCACTATATACTTTGCATAGATGTTTCTCAATAATATTATTATTAGTTGCGCCTATTTGTCCATTTATTACAGAAAAATTATGGAAAACTCTTTATTCTTCAGAAAGTATTCATATACAGAGATTCCCCAAAACAAATGATTTTTTTAAAGATTTTGAAAAATATACAGAAAAAATAATTGAGTTTAATTCTCTTGTTTGGAATAAGAAAAAAAATTCAATTAATCCAAATACAGGTAAACCATTGTCACTCAAAGATGCTACTTCTATAAATGTACCATCCGAATTAAATGAGTTTGAACAAGATTTAAAAACTATGCATAATCTTATATGATGAATTTTTATTTGTCTATTTCTTAATAGTTAAGAAATAATGAGATAATCTATTCTTACAATAATTTCATTATTGTTAAATATCAATTTTACCATCTAGCATATCTAAAGAATCCTCAGCTATATCTATTGCTGTATGAGAATCAATATTAGGCTCCATGGTTATTAAAACTACCTTATTATCCAAATATAACGTAATTACAGAGAGTTTCTCTCGTTCAATATAGGAAAATCTTGCCTTACCCATTGTGGGATCAAACTTCTCTCTCATGGATCTTCTAATAGCTGTTTGGGCCAAATAGAGCTCTTCACCTGCTTCATCTACTATAGAATCAATACCTTTCTTCATTCCTCCTGCAAGTAGAGCACCAGTTTCATCTACTACTCCTGCATATCTTATGTCATCATGCAAAGCAAATATAGATTTACATAACTTGTTATAATCCATCGCTATACTAACCATTACCTCCATTATTGAATGTTATTTAAAATTATGATTAAACTTATTTGTTATATCTATACCCATCCTAACTTTAACTTTAATTTTACATATAAGAAAAATAGATAACGAAATATGAGATAAATACGGTTCCTTGTAAACTTTCTTAATCTACTTATCCGATATTTTAGAAATGACAATAGGAATACAAAATATATTTACTTATATCCTTCTCTTAAAGTTTACCAACAATGAATTTAGTGAAATATTTATATTTTTATTTATAAATGTTAAATAAGAATTTTAGATTTTTCAACATGGTATAACTATTAGTAGGGATCACATAACAAAGAGAAAAAAATGTTCATATAGAATTAGTTGAGAAAATGTAATAGCTTATATTGAAAACGAAATATCAAATAGATGTAATAGTACCAGTAATGTATTTATAAGGATTAACTGACAGCGAGATATCCCAATTCTAGATATAGATCTTAATTGTTTATAGCAGGATGAATATATTTTGGCACAAATAAAAGGTCAATTAAAACTATACAATTGGATTTCATAAATATTTTTAATATCAATCTCAATTTCAAGCCATATAGAATATTTATTAATAAAGGAAGAAGAATCACTCCACTATGGGTAAAAAAATAATAATTCTGGGAGCAGGTTTCGCAGGACTTTGTATTTCAAATATTTTAAGAAAAAACCTTGACTTTACTCATGATATTATAGTTATTGATAAAAAAGACTATTTTATGATGGGATTGGCAAATTTATGGATACTTGATGGGAGGAGAAGGTTAGAAGATTCAAAAATTTCCTTGAAAAATTTAGAATCAAAGGGTATTACATTCATCCAAGATGAAATAACCTACATTGATACCAAGTCAAAACTAATACAAACTCTTCATCATGGTGATCGTCTTCATTATGATTTTCTTGTTATTGCTCTTGGAGCAGAAATGTCTACAAGTATGATTCCTGGATTTATTAAACAAAATAGTTATAATCTTTATGATGGAGAAAGTATACCTTGTCTAAGGAAAAAAATTCTCTCTTTAGAGAAAGGAAAAATTGCTATTGTGATAATGGGATTTCCATATAAATGTCCACCAGCACCTTACGAATCAGCGCTTATAATAGATCAAATTATATGTAGGGTTGATAGAAGAAACAAAATAGATATAGATATATATTTTCCATCTAAATTACCTTTACCTGTTGCTGGAGAGCAACCTAATTCAAAATTAATTCTTATATTAAAGAAACAAAATATAAATTTATATCCAAACTATACACTGAAAGAAGTTAATAAATATGATTTAGAATTCCACAATGGTCGAAAAAAGGAATATGATATATTAGTTGGAATCCCATTTCATTTTCCACCTTCTGTGCTTAAAAAATCAGGATTAATAGAGGAAAAAGGTAATTGGATGTCAGTAAACAAATCTACCTTAGAAACAAAATTTAATGATGTGTTTGCTATAGGTGATGTCACAGAGATTAAAATTAACGATATTATATCTATCCCAAAAGCAGGTATTTTCGCAGAAGGTCAAGCAAGATCTGTTGCTTCTCAAATTATCCATAAAATAATAAGGATTGATTCACAAGAATTCCATCAGATAGTACAGTTCGATGGTAAAGGATTTTGTTTTATGGATACAGGAAATGGGAAAGCAGGATTTATTGATACCAATTTTTACAATAGTAATGGTCCGATCACAATTTTAAAAGAACCATCAACTCTATATTATAAGAAAAAAATCAATTTCGAAAAACAAAGAATGAAAGAATGGTTATAGCTAATCTAAATAAATAAATAAATAAGTAAAAATAATAATATAACTAAATTAGAATTTGCATTTATTATTTTTCTATAGTATAGAAACAAATAACCTGCTTTCACAGGTTTATTTATATTGTATCTTCATTTGCCTAATTATTGTTATTATCTTTACTTTCTTCAACTTCATCGTCGTCCTTGTTATCATTATCATTGGCGTTATCATTTTTGTTATTGCCTAAATCTTGAACTGATATATTTTCAACATCAATTTTAACAATGTCATCAGTTGCTAGTCTAAAGTCTATTATTTCAGGCCTATCTGCTTCCGAATTTTGGCCAACTTTGCATATTATACCGTCTTGTTGAAGTAATAATGCGCATACGCGAAATTTTTCTCCCATACTTACTTGGCTAGCAGTGAGATTAAATTGAAGTTCTGTGGTGTTTCCATTTTTAGTACTTTTGAGGGGGGTAAAAATTTTAGCTTTTGTAAAATCATCAGCGTTGATAAAAGTTATAACATCACCAGTATCATCAGTAATATCAAAAAAAGTTACTATGACATTCAAATTTTCCTCTTGAGCTTGAGCAAAAGAAATTGTGGTAATTGTAAAATAAGATAAGATACCAATAAGTGCAAATATAAAAATTTGACCTATTCTTGTTGTTTTATAATTTTTCAGTTTCATAGAATAGTATATAGCGTTGGTTTCATATTTGAATCTTATACAATTATATTCTATAATATCAATCAAAATTAAATTCCAATTTTTTTTTTTGTTATAAAACGCTTATTTTTTTAACTATACTTTTAAGGGTAAATTTTTCTGCTTATCCAAATTATTTACTTTTTCTAATAGGAGATAATGATAATTAGTGAGAATTAATCATCATTTCTTAATGGGTTGGTATTACCATATCAATCTATCATAAGTATTGAAATTATATATTTTCTATATATCCTATTTCATAAAAAAATAATACTAGTCGTTGCATATATTTATTTTCTCTATTAATTGAATAAAGACTATTGCTAATTTTTTGTTCTATTACCCATTCAATCTTTATTAGCTCAGCTAAATTTCTTTTTATATCCTCTCTTTTTAGATGTGTTTTTTTATGTAACCCGTAAACAGTTAATAATTTTTTTTCTTCTGCTAATGCTCTTAATATTTTTATTTTACCTATGCTTCCTAGTCCTTGTTCTACAATATCTTTGACGTTATAGGTATCATTCATTTGGAATCAGGATGTGAATCTATCTTACTTATTAATATCTTCTCTAGGTTTTCTATTGAGGAAGATGTCAAACTAATTTTTTTCAAAGAGAGTATTTTTATAATTTTTCTTGTGGCAAGATCATCTAATATATCTTCTACATCTAACTTTCTTATCTTGTATTTTTCAGAGATCTCCGAACTTTGCATTCTAATCTCTTTTAAATCTACATAATCTCTATTTCTAATCTTTAATCCCTTTATTATTCCTAGCAAAACAATAATTTGAATATTTGATAATTCTTTAATATCATCATCAGTAATTCCATTATAGATTTGTTTATTAATCTTTTTCACATGGTCTATTAGTACTCTTTCTGTTCCCTCAGATTCTGCCAGGTTTCCTGCATATGATAGTAAATCTAACGCATATCTTATATCTCCATTGACAACAGGAGAAACTACTATTTTTGCTATCCAATCAATTATATCTGTACCAATTACATTTTCTTGAAATGCATCTCTTGAACGTCGAATAAGAATATCACTTATTTGTTCAATTGTATAATTAGGAAATTCAATGTATGTTCGCCCCATTGAACTTAATTCAGCTTCGTCTAATTTTTCATAAAATTCAGTGCTTCTAGCAATAAAAATCACTCCTTTTACATTACATTTTTTAGAAGGATCAAATTCATTCAATCTTGTTAGATCATAAATTATTCCAATTTCTTTTGCAATTTTAATCAAGTAATCGATTTCATCAAGTATGACTATAGAATACACATTATTAATAATCAAATAATCAAGCATTTGTCTAAGCATCTCTTCAGCACTAAGACCTTGTGCAGGCAATTCTGGAGCAATACAGCTTAATAGGTACTTGTAAATTGCATATTTATTTCCGCCTTGTAATTTTAAATTTATGTACACAATTTTAATATTTATTTTACTTTTTCTTAATTCATTTTCCAAAATATTAGAAAATTTTATAACCGTTGACGTTTTGCCAATTCCTGCTGGACCAATTATTTGTAGGATCGTTAAAGGAAATTTGTCTGGATCTTCTTTTATATCCAAAAATGTTCTTATTAAAAGGTCTATTTGTTTCTCTCTATGAGGGATTTCTTTAGGTATATATCTAGGAGATAGTTTTTTTCTATCTTTAAAAATAATACTCTCATACATATCTCGTGGTCTACTATGTTCTATTTGTTCTTAATATTATTAATTATTCTATATAACAAATCTTCAATTTAGTATTTATTTAGAATTACTTTATGTTTTGAGATTTTTTTTGCTTTAATAAAGTCTACAAAGTAGAATAAATAAACTCTTTCATTTATTTTTAATATCCAAGGAATAAAGGCTTCTTTTTTTAAACAGGATTCGTTTATTTCAAATCCATTTTCTTCAATTAAGGTTCTAAATGACTGAGCATCATATGTTTTGTCTAATATTCTTTCTCTATTAAAATCATAAGGATCTGTTATTATAATATCACTTTGAGGTTTTAATAACCAATGACAAGATGATAATAGTTTCTTAGTATTCACCAACTCTATTAGATTAATTGCTATTGTAAGGTCAAATTTCAGTGGATGAAAGGGAGGAGATTCAGCATCAGCTACACAAAATTCCACATTTCCTTGCTTAAATTCTTGCATATATTTACGAGCTTCCTTTATGAATGAGAATGAAAGATCTATTCCTATTACAAAAGAATATTTTTGAGCGAGTTGCAACGTAGTTTTACCCATTGCACAACCAATATCCAAAGCTATTCCGTCTATCTTTGGGTTTATACTATTTATAACACGATCGTAAAGTTCATTTGGGTTTGGACTTCCTTTCAAGGATTTCATCAATCTATCTTCTTTGTGGTTTTCTTGTTGGAACCATTTATAAGGTAAATACCAAATTCCACCGTCTTCATAGGTATTAGGTTTATTAGAAACAGTTATTGTTTTTCCGATTTCCTTTAGATATTCCTTCATTTCTTTTGACTGACAATGTAATAACCATTTTCCGTACATTTCTGTCCTATTTTGAATGTAGTCTAACATGTCTTTTAGAACTATTGCTATACCTTCAATAATGGGATATTTTGTATCACATTTAATACAATATAAAAATCCTTCAATACATTCATTCTGATTATTGCTAATTAAATTATTTAATTTTAAACGGATCTGTTTATCTGAATGGTTTAAACAAACTAGATGATTGACAAATTGAATCTTCATAAATCTTTTAAATTAGATATAAACTATAATAACCTAACACTTTCACTATAAAGGACAATTTTAAATTAATCTAACATATTTTCTGTATTGATTTTGTCAAGAGACCACTACAGTTCCTCTTGCTATTCCCTTTCTTGTTTCATCAGGAGTACCTAAATCAGGATATGTTATACCTTTTATATTTAATTCCATTTGGTAAATTCCTTTGGATGGAAATTTGATAACCTGGGAATCTGTTGCGTTCTGTGCTATCAAATCTTGTTTTGTAATAATTTTATTTCCTGATTTATCGTAAACTATAATATCATATTTGATATCACCATTTATTTCTTCAGTTGAAAGCGCATCGGAAAAACGTAACTGTAGATTTGTATCTTGATTGGATAAGATTTGTTCATCCCAAATGAAATTTACTAGAATGCCTCCAGTATCTGATACCACTTCTGATGTAGTTTCAACTATTTTTTGTTGAGCAGGAGAAAGACTAAAAGTCATTGTGCTAGAAGTATTATTAGTATTATTATTTTTAGCATCATTATTTATTGTTTCAGCAATTTTTATAATCTCTGCTTTATTCAGCAATAAATGGATTATAAAATTATTTTCTTCAGTAAATGGATCTAATGCTATTGATCTTCCAACCAAAGGATTTCCATTAACTACAGCTTCAAAAGCATTTGTTTCACTAAACTTTGTAAATGTTTTGGGTATCTTTATTTCTTCATGAACAAAAATATTGTTGTCTTGTATTCTTTTCAAGTCCCAATTAAAAGGCATTATCCATGACATGTTACTTTGTTGAGAATCATATTTAAAGTTCTGAATTTGGTCATAATATGATATTAGAGTTATATTATATTTTTTTTCACTGTCGATTATATTATCTCTATAAACATCACCTACACTAAGCCATGAATCAAACCTTGGAGCATTTTCTGGTGTAAATATATTTCTAGGATTATCTATTCCAAATATTTCTATTGCAAAATGATATAGCCCTCCTTGTAAAAGTAACGGACCATTAATGGTAATATCTCCTGTCTCACTAGTCCATCCACCAAGAAAAGGTTCGGTAGATCCAAAGACAGAAATAGATTCACTAGAAGTAGGATTAATCTTTAACTTTAAAGGACCTGTAGGAGAATGAAAAAGATCTCTCATTAATAACTTGTCATTTTTTTCAACCGCTATAAAATATGAAACAAATTTAATATTTTCGTCAGTTTTTGCGTCAAATAATCTTAATTCAAAAAATGCATTTTCTTTGGTATCTGAAGTAAGTACTGGAGGATTAATTTTAGTATAAAGACTAGCCTCCCTGTCACCTACAGAAGCAGGAGGTAATCTTTCTTCAAATAAACCATCAGAGAAAGCATAATCAATTGGATAAAGTAATAAAATATTAAACAAAATAATAAATGCAATTAATTGTATAGAGAATATAAAACTCATGTTTTGAATCATTTATAATAAATTTACTGTATTAAACTGTTTTTAAAAATCTTTGTTTTGAAAATTAGCTTGGACCATCTAAGAAGGATAAACGGTTTTCACATTCATAGACTAATCTAGATATAACAACATGCGCTTCCAATTGTTCATTTGCAATAGAATATGTCATATGAAACCTCTCTCTTGTACTTTGAGAAAAATGCCCACCCTGAAATCCACCTATCACAAAAGATATTTTTTTATTATTTGTTTCTATATTTTCGTTCACAATATTTTTGAGGTCTTTGAGAATACCTGTACTTGAAAATCCTATTATTTTATCTGGTTTAATAACCTTATCTACCAAGTTATCAAAAGTTAGATTTTTTTCAATTTTTAATAAACACTTATTGTAATCTTTGTCATTAGATTTTATCTCCTTTTCTTTGTATAATTTTATCATTAATCCCTCAAATCGTCTATAAGATTTGGGTATACGGACTTGTTGTCCGATAAAAATTACTTTGTTGTCTATAGTATGAATATACACATCTACCAAATTCTTTAAGAAGAGAGGAGTTGACAATATCGACAACAAACATATATGTACTAGATCTGGTCGACCTCTTTTCCAAATGAAGTCTATATTTTTTTCTTTCATGGCACTATAGTGGTAGCTCTTGTCAAGAAAAAGTTCACATATCTCCTTACCAACTTTTTTAGAATAATTTTTTATTAATTGAGTATTCCTTACTTCTGGTGGTATAATTTCAAGTGCAGATTCTGCTAATACTACAGAAATGTGGGATGTCAAGAGGAATCTATTTGCTTTATTGTCTTTAATATTTGATGATATATGTTTAATCTGATTGACTTCAATTCTTCCTTAGATCATAAAATTTTTATTTTAAAAACGTAAGTATACGATCATAATTTTGGGAAAACATCAAGCGAAACTATTAGCACAAGAAAGAATCGTGATATTACTTCACAATTCTGTTCAAGAAATAGGTCAAGATTACAAATTAGCCAATGAGCAAGCCCAACTCGCTAAAAAAATTGCAAAAAGATTAAGACTAAAACTTCCTTATGACATCCGTCAGTTGTACTGTAAAAACTGTAAACTATTCATTTGTCCGGGATTCAATTGCACGGTAAGAATAGGTAGATCCAAAATCAAGGCATTAAGAATAACATGTCTCTCATGTAATACTGTATATAGAAAATTGATTTGAGATGGGATGTTCGAAATTGATGAGAATAAGGATTTATAGGGGTTGAAGAATTATTGTGATACTGTAATGGCTAAAGTTTATGATGTTCCATCTGATAGGTTTATTGAAAAATTAGCTACGTATTTAAAAAATGATAAAAAGATCGAACCACCTGCATGGTCATATTTTACTAAAACTGGTCCACATACTGAAAAAATTCCACAAAATAAAGAATGGTGGTATATTAGATGTGCATCAATATTAAGAAAAGTGTATATTCATGGACCCGTCAGTGTTGAGGATCTAAGAAGTAAATATGGAGGAAGCAAACAAAGAGGATATAATCTTGCTCACCACGTCGATGCTAGCGGGGGAATTATACGGACAGGTCTAAAACAATTGGAAAGTTCTGGATATGTTGTTAAGAAAAAAAATGGAAGAATAATATCTGATGATGGAATGAAAAGAGTCGATAGGTTAGCAACAGAGATTCACAAAGAGTTACAAAAAACAAACCCTGAATTGAGTAGATATTCTTAATTAATAAAGAAAAATGTCTATACCAAACCAAAATTCTAACGATGAAGAAACGCGAAGAAGGGAAGCAGAAGCTGAAGCTATGCGACAGAGAGTATTATTGGTGCTTTTAGAACCATCAGCACGACAGCGTCTTGCCAATGTTAGAATAGTCAAACCCGAATTAGCTGGTGCTGTGGAAAATTACCTTATAAATGCCGCTTCAACAGGAAGACTTAATCGGGCATTAACTGATGACGAACTGAAGCAGATTTTGCTAAATATTCAAGCACCCAAAAAAGACTTCAAAATCAACAGAATATAATATAGTAATTATAGAAGAATGTTGTTAAATTAAATCCTACAATATATTACCATATAAATTGGTTCATTATATTAATCCAAGTATTCTTTTAAAATCTATTCAAGGGATGACTCATGAAGTAAATTATCATGATTTTAGATCAAAAACAGGGATTGAAAGTGTTTCAGTATTCAAACAATTATTAAAGTTTCTAGGTAAAAACAGAATTGGAAGATTGTTAGATAAAAATGGGGAACAGGTATTCTTATTTTCAGAGATGGATCGGATTAGAGCATCACTACTAGCACTACAACTTGGTTGTGATATTCAAGAATGTTCTAAAATATTGTCGTGGAAAGATTTTGAATATTTTACTTGTGAACTTTTGAGTTTATTTGAATACAACACGAGGGTTAATATTGTCTTGTCGAAACCTAGAGCCCAGTTAGACGTTATTGGGATAAAGAACGATTTTGCAATTACCATAGACTGTAAACATTGGAATTATAACAATAAAACACCTCTTACAATATATGCTGAAAAACAAATAGGAAGGACAATGTTGTGGTTAAAAAGAGAAAAAAAAATAACTAAAGCTCTTCCTATGATAATAACACTTAATGATTCAATCTTTAAATTTATAAAAGGAGTTCCCGTTGTGCCGATATTGAGTTTAAAATCATTTTTGAAAGAATTTGACAAAAGTGACGAATCGATGCTCTTAATAAACAAAAACTAAATAGCCTATAATCACACGACTTTCTTTTTTTCAAGTAACAAAAAGAAAAAAGGTATCTAAAAATTTTTACTTATTTATGTTGGACGCCTTAAACCAGATGCTATTACGTATGCTAAACCTACTGCTAATCCAAACGTCAATGGTATCCATACGCCGAATGTATCCATATTAATAGGTACACTCCCGATACTGAGCTGTTGTATTAAATTACCAAATATGTCCATTTTCCTGTAGTGGATAAGAAAACGGTTGCTTATAAGCGTTTAAACATATAACAATTAAATTATTCTAAAAATACGGTTATAGATGTGTTTTATATCTTAAAAAAGAGTATGTGCTTATTTTAAACTATTCTTTTAACAAGCATAAGATATATTTATGAGTTTGAATTGAATTATTAGTTTTCCTTAAATAACCCTATTTCGCAAAAGGATTACTATGAAGATGCAGAAGGAAATGCGCAAATTCTGTGCAAAATGCAAGAGCCATACAACACAAGCAGTATCTATCTATAAGAAAGGAAAAGATAGGAAAACAGCTTTAGGCGCACGTAGGCATGCAGAAGATAAAAAAGGTTACGGAGGTCAGAAATTTCCTGAATTAAAAAGAACCGCTAAAACAACTAAAAAGATTACTTTAAGATATACTTGTAAAACCTGTCAACGCAAATCGATGAGAGAAGGAATGCGTATACGAAAATTAGAAATTGGTGCATAAATAAGTAAGTGTTTAGATTATGAAAGAAAATATATTAATACCAAAACCAAATAGTGCATTTCTCAATATTCAGTGTTCAAAATGTGATGAAAAAAATATAATTTATTCTCACACTACTTCTAATATCTATTGCAAATCCTGTAATGAATTGTTAGCGGAGAAATCAGGTGGTAAAGCAAAAATTTATGGAAATTTACTAAGTTCGTTGGATTAACTAATATTATGATTATAAACAGTCTCTTCATATTTGTTAAATCTTAACTTTTAATTAATTTTCTTGCAACAAGTAAGTCTTTTTTTTCATTTACATTTACAGCTATTCCAATACGATTTATTATTATGTATCTTTCACCAATTAAAGTCTGATCATTATGTCTTTTTGTTAGATTGAATATATTTATACCTGAATAACAATAATTTCTTTTTTTATATTCAAATACTACACTGGGTTTTATGCATATTTCGTCAACAATTTTTTTATCAAATAAGATGGAATAACAGGTAGCATCAAAATTACATTTGCTCAAGATCTTTATTATATCTATATCTGAAAGTAAAGGTAGATCTGCTGAAATCATAAATATAATATGTTCAAAAAAATTTTCAATAATAAAAGATACATCACTAGAATATCCATTACCTTTACCTTCTATAATTTCTATAGGCTGTTCGCAGTTATAGTTGTAATCTTGTAAAAATTTCATTGTTTTATAAGTATTTTGACTTACACAAGCTACTATTTTATGAAAACAAGTAGATTTTATGAGAGCTTCGATTACATATTCTATTAACCTTTTCCCTTTAATCGTTATCAGTGGTTTTTCTGTTTTGTAATCTCTCTTCATTCTACTGCCTTCTCCACCAGCCATAATAACTGCAATAATTTTTTTATTGAACTTTTGTGAAACTTTATCTGTCAATTTGTTAAAAAATTGTGTGAATAAGATAAATGAAAAATCTTGAAATCTCATTAGTTGCACCTATGGTATCTCCTGATATCCCACCAAATGATCTATTTGCTATTAATAATAACATAATACTAACTGATAACATTGTTATCACAGATAATACCATATAATAAAAATTGAATCCAAAAGTAATTATGCTTGCCAGTAAAATTAAATTGGAAACTAAGAATTTTTTTTTATTTTTCATTTCTTTTATAAATATTGAATTCATTCCTTTCCATGCAGAGTTTCCCAGATAGCATTGTAAAACCATACTGTATTTAGATAGAACTTCAGCTATGATTATAGCAGAGATCAATTTCGGTTTTTCGTCTATATATGAAACTAAAATTATCATTCCAATAATATAGAAAATTAGAATAACCGTTCCTGCTGTACCATTCCGTGGATCCGACATTACTTTGTGTTTAAACTCGAATGATCCTTTAGCCATTAATCCGTCAGCGAAATCTGATAGTGCATCGCTATGATGAAGACCAGTTATTCCTATAATAGTTGCAGTTATTATAAATCCTAGCAAAAAGCCTTGTAGAAAAGAAAATAAGAAAAAAGATAAAACCCCTATTACTAAACCCATTATTAGTCCTATTAATGGGAACAAATACATATTTTGAGCTATAAATGTTATATCGTAACTCTTAGTGGGAATTATTGTTAAAAAAGAAAGGACAGAAGATATATTATTAAATACCAAATATAAAATTCCACCAATTTAAATAACCCAGAATAATTATAAGTGGACTGGCAATAATCACACAAAAAATAAGAATTGTTATTTTCATTATTTTTATAGCCATTTTGCATTTTTCAATTGATATTTTTTCGAGTGGCTTTCCTATGCTATAATGTTCTAATTTCTCCAATCTTACTCGTAGTGCTCCAGCTAAAACAGAAATGGGCTGACCAGAATTGACACTAACGGTACAATTTCGTTCTTTCCTAAATGTAATTATGGAATTTTTCCAGTCTGCGTTAGTAATAATTGCAGCAAATATCATTAATATTGCCGTAATCCTTGATGGAATATAATTGGCATACGTATCGGCCTTTGCCGCTATCCATCCTATGTTTTCAAAATAACTTTCCTTATAACCCATCATTGAATCCAATGTATTGATTATCCTAAAAATAAAAGCACCTGTAGGACCCAACAGAGAAAAATAAAATATTGGTGATAGAATTCCATCTACTGTACTATCAGCAATCGATTCTATCGTTCCTGATAAAATATGTTGTTCATCCAGGCTTTCAGTATTTCTACTCACGATCATAGACAAATTTATCCTAGCATTTTCAATATCATTATTTTGTAAAGCTGTAGTAATTGCAGTGATATGTTTTTCCATACCTTTTATTGCTATTACAGAAAACAAAATAAAAGTGGATAAAATCATCATTAAGATAAAAGTGATATGATATAGATACACTATGGAAATATGTAGTATGATGGCAAAAAAAGTAATAGTTATACTAGTAAATATTACTCCATTTATTTTTTCATATTTTTTATTTCTACCATTTTTAATCTTGGGAATAAAATAATTGATGTATTTTCCTAGCCATGCAACGGGATGAATCCTATTATTTGGATCTCCTAATTTCAAATCTAAAAGTATAGAGAGCAGCAGAATAGTGATTAAGTGAAAAGTAGATATCATTGTTCTATTTTTAAAACTTGTTTCAAGATGAATTCAATATTTATACTATTTCCAATAGTTGCAGCTAATAAATCTATTTGTTCGTTCAATTTTCTTTTTGAACTAAATTTGTTTAGATTTGTCAGATTATTATTATTATTTGTACCATCAAGAGAATCTTCTGGAGGCAAAAAAAATTCAAATTTTGGAATTATACCCAAATTGTTTAATTTAGTTCTGCGTTCAATAAATTGTATCGCATATTCAAGTATATTCTCATCACCACGAAATTTATTAATAATAAAACCCTTGATTAGCCGTTGATGTTTTATTTTTAACAATTTTATAGTTCCAAATATACTAGCAAAACAACCACCTCGCTCAATATCAGATACTAATATTACAGGACAATTTACTTTTTCAGCAAGTAACATATTAGCTATATCGTATTTTGCAATATTAATTTCAGCTGGAGAACCTGCTCCTTCTATTATTACTATGTCATTTTCATTTCTCAATTTATTTAAAGCATCTAATACAATGGGAAAACCTTTAACCAAAACAAATTCATTATAATACTTTATTGCAGACATTTCTTCTAAAAATTTTCCTGCTACAAAGATATTGCTTATATTATTTCCTAAAGGAACTAATAGAATAGGGTTTATTTGCCATTCAGGTTGTTTTCTTGCTGCAAATGCTTGTATCGCTTGTATCTTAGATATTTTGTGGACATTTGAAATATTATGAATTTTCGAAGACATATTTTGAGCTTTAAAGGGAGAGACTTTGTATCCTAAATTAGAGAAAATTCTACATAATGCTATTACAATAGTGCTTTTCCCTGCTCCTGAAGAAGTGCCTTGAACCATCAATACTTTAGCATTCATAAAAATTCTTCATCTTCCTTCTTTGTAGAATTATTTAATTCTCCATTAACTTGTATTTATGCAAATTATTATTAATATCATAAATTGCTTTTAACAACATTATATTGTCTTTATGAGTTCTTACAGCTACTCTTATAAATCCATTAGACATTCCTGTAAAACTAGAACAATCCCTCACAAAAATGCCGTGAAGATTTAACAATATTTTTTGGTATGCGATAGAATTGATATTTTTTAATTTAATTAAAAAGAAATTAACATCAGATCTTAAAGCATTAGCGTGGCTAACTTTGGTATTAATTTTTTTATACATGTAATTCCTTTCCCTATGAATAATTTTTTTTGACTTACATATGTGCTCTTGATCTTTTAATGCTGCAACTCCTGCAATTTGAGCAATTCCATTTACACTCCAAGGTATTTGAAATCGTTTTAATTTCTGTATAAGATGAGGGTGAGCTATCAGATAACCTAAACGCAATCCTGCTAATCCATACGACTTTGTCATTGACCTAAGTATTGCTAGGTTGTCAAATTCTTTTATTTTAGATATCAGCGATTTTTTTTCAATATCATTTAAAAATTCTATAAAGCTCTCGTCAATGAATAAAATTGTCTTGGCACTGTCAATACAAGAAATGATTTTTTCTATCATGTCGGTGTTTACTCGCCCTGTAGGATTATTCGGATTGCAAATGAAAATCAAACTATTAGAATTATTTTTTGATTGTTCTATAACTAAGTCGGCTTGTATTTCTAATTTTTTTGACAAGGGCAAGTAATCTATTTTCATTCTGCATCTTTTAGATGCTAATTCGTACTCACAAAACGTGGGAGATATTATGATAGAATTCTTTAACGAAACAGCCCTTACAAAATTATGAATGAGCTCTGTTGCTCCATTTCCTACACTTATCCACTCTTTATCGATACCATGTTCTAGATAGTCTGCAATACTTTTTTTTAGTATATTACAGTTTGAATCAGGATAAACATGAGAGATGTGATTTATATTTTTTCGAATTTCTTTTAGAACTGTTTTAGAAATGCCTAACGGGTTTATATTTGAACTGAAATCAATTTTTACTTTTAAATAATTTGGAATTGAATATATACCTCCATGGGAACAGGAATTAAGACCATTGAATTTTTTTTCTTCTTGTATTTGATTTAGCTGATTTACATCGTAAATATCACCGAGATTTAGCAAAACTTCACTATCAATAATATTAATATCAATTATCATGTAAATGTTTTTTTAAACTTGAATAAAGATTATAAAAAGTATCTTAAATAGTCATTATTATGTTAAAAGTTGCACTTATTGGCTCTACAGGTGCAGTAGGCCAAGAGTTTGTTATTGCACTCAAAAACCATCCATGGTTTGAACTGACAGCAATAGCTTCCTCAAAAAGATCTGCTGGCAAGCGATATATTGATGCACTTCGTGATGATAGTACAGGTATTTTAAAATGGCATAACAAGGAACAAGTTCCTGATTATATAACAGATAAAATCGTAATGAGTGTAGATGAAATAGATCCAAAAGGGTATGATTTAATATTTACAGCAGTGGAATCATCTGACGCTCAAATCATCGAGCCAAAGTTTGCCGAAACTACACCAGTAATCAGTACTGCAGCTGCATTTAGATATCAAGATGATGTACCTATACTAATTCCAGGAATAAACGACGACCACATAGAATTATTGAATATACAGAAGAAAAATAGAAATTGGAAAGGATATATCTGTCCGCTACCTAATTGTACCACTACAGGATTAGCAATTACATTAAAGCCCATCCTAGATAATTTTGGAATCAATTCTATTTTTATGACATCCATGCAAGCCCTCTCAGGCGCAGGACGATCTCCGGGTGTTGCAGCTCTTGATATTATAGATAATGTTATTCCTTTTATTCCAAAGGAAGAAGAAAAGGTTCAAATTGAAACTAAAAAAATCTTAGGTACCCTCACAAATGATTCAATCTCGTCATCAATGATCAAAGTAAGTTGTACCTGTACAAGAGTACCTGTAATGGATGGACATACTGAAACTGTCTTTGTTGAAACACAAAAACCTTTAGAACCTGAACAAGTTAAAGAATCTATGATAAAGTTTTCTAAATCAAAAAAAATGAATGATCTACCTTCTTCTCCAAGTGAGTATATAATAGTTCATGATGATCCTACCCGCCCTCAACCTAGAATAGATAGGGAAATCAATGATGGAATGACTACATTTGTAGGTAGATTGAGAAAAGATACAGTCTTTGACAATGGTATAAAATATGTCTTGCTTTCGCATAATGAAAAAATGGGCTCTGCAAAGGGCGCTGTACTTTTAGCTGAGTTGCTCAAAACTAAAGATATGATTTAACTTTATATTAATTTAGAATCCAATTTGAAGAATTAATATTTAAGCGTATGATAAATTAGGTTGGTTGATAAAGAGTTGAAATTCAGGTAGTGATCCGAGAAGTCACAATCGTGAACACGGTCAAAAATTATTATGAATTAACAAAACCAAAGATATGGTATTTACTAGTGTTTACTGCATTTGGATCTGCCCTCACTGCCTCTTTATTATTTGATATACCAATAACTCCTTTAACCTGGATTCTTCTTCTTGGCGGAGTTGCTGCCGGTTCAGCAGCTGCTGATACTATTACAGGGTACAATGATCGTGATATCGATGCTATAATGGATAGGACCAAAGATAGGCCTATTCCAACGGGCAGAATATCTCCAAGGAATGCATTAATCTTTGGCCTTATTTTGACTGCTATTGCATTGATATTTTCCTGGGTTATCAATCTGTGGGTATTTTTGTTAATGGTGTTTGGTTTATTTGATAATATTATAATTTACAGTAAATGGCTAAAGAGGCGCAGCCAGTCAAATATTATTCTTGGGGGATTTTCAGGAGGGGTGCCCGCATTAATAGGATATGTTACTGTAACTACACAAAACCTAGAAATTGGTTTAGTTATGGCTGGTCTTGTATTCGTATGGATACCAACACATATCTGGAGCTTAGCTTTACATGTAAGAAAAGATTATCAAAAAGCCAAAGTTCCTATGTTGCCAGTAGTTTGTGAAGAGAAAAGAGCAGTAAGAATAATTGCGGGAACTACTTTAATAATGGTTTTATTTAGTATACTTCCTTTCTTTTTTAATCAATTTGGACAAATATACTTAGTAACTGCAACTTTCTTTGGTGTTATAATGATGGGTCTTTCATTATGGCTTTTACTAAAACCTACAGAAAAAGCATCGTGGACAGTTTTTAAATTTTCGAGTCCTTATCTTACAGCTGTTTTCATAGCGTTTATGGTAGATGCATTCTTTCATTAATCTGATACTGACGAATTCATTTTATTACATTATCTTTGGTTATTACTAAACAGGTAAATTATTAAATAATATCCAAATATTACTATAATTAATGTCCTCAAATCATGAAACTGATTCTTCAGTGGAAAATATAAAATCATGGGAGGTGGAATCGTCATCATCAGTTGAAGAATTCGATGACTATTCAAAAGCTCTTGATCTATTTAATATAAAATCAGATCAAGATGAAGATGTAATTTTGTATGAGATTCAAAAGTCTAAAATAAATGGTTCTATCATTAAGCGAATACCAATTCTAAATACCAAACAATCCAAGAAAAGAAAAGAAGAATTAGAAAAAGAGAGGTCCCCAAAAAAACGTACTCTACCACCACAAAACCAAGCACCAATACAAAATAAAAATAAACCACAAGATATAAAATATAGAATTGTAATCTTGGTAATTATAATAGTTGCCTTTTTAATATTATTATATGTTTTAAGTCAAATAGTTGTATCATCTGACACATTAAATGCTCATTTTTCACTTGGACAATCAAAGAGGAATAGTGATTTTCCTTTAACTGGTTGATTCCTTCTAAATCAAAATCTATAATTAGTATTGGGTAATGAAGACAAATATTCTAGCATCACGATAGTTGACCAAATAAAATGAATTTCTCTACAGTAAGAAAAAGAATGGAATCAATGAAATAGCTTGTTATCTAATATAAACAGAAGGAGATGATAACGTAATAGAGAATGCTTTAACTCAATTTACGCCTAAAAATACCGATCATTATTTTTAGTTTTTAAATTAAAAATCTCATCTAAGGTTATTGAATATGGCTTTTTACCACTAACTTTGAATCGAATGGAATTGCCTTTGAATTCAGATTGTTGGATGTAGCCCAATTTCTTGAAAATCGACAAGGCAATTTTTCCTCTTTGTCTGTTATTCCCACATGCCATTCTATCTTTATCTTGTATCTGTTGAAGAATAAATGTTCCTTCTTTGTTCTCTTCTGAAACTGATACTACGGCTCGCCATAATCTCGATATATAGGAATTAGGATCATTTAAAGAACCCATGTGTATAATTTTTGAACTTCCTATTGGCTTTGTTATTAATTGCGCAGCAAAATTAGTTTTATCTGTTTCTTTAAAGTATATTCTATAGACACTTTGCTTTTTAAATTTCCTATTTTCTTCATTATCAAACCAGTAAACATATCCACTAGGTTCTGGAAGATAAGGTTGAACAAATCTTTTCTCGTTTGTGGAATCCATATAATTCACGTTGTTATGGTCATGAATTTTACTAGTTTTTTGAACTTTTGTATTTTTATCTAAACTCATTATCATTTGTGCATCTTCAAGGCTTTCAAAATTTACAATATACTTCTTATTCTTCTTTGACTCTATTAACATTATTATTCCATCATCAATTAAATCTCTCAATGCCCTGTCCAAGTTAATATCGTAATGTTTTCCAAGTTCTCTTAAGATGTGTTCATGGTATATTGCATTATGTACTCCTCCACCAATTAGTTGGTATAGGAACCATCTTTTCCATTCTTGTACGCTAAGCATTAGATATTAAAAGCTATTTTCTACGAATATATAAGCATAAAGATCAGATTTCAAGCGTTAATTTCTTTGTTGTAACATTTTTGTATGTAATAGCCTAAAATTGTATCATAAGTTGTGAATAATGATCTTCCCACACTTTATAACAAAACGATGTATAATCTTTAAAAAAAGACTTACAGCAACAATTGCTTTATCAAAAAATTAAATTCAATATGTTATAAATATTTTGGAATTATTATTATTCTAATTCGGCAAATCAATATTAAACAATATTTTATCAACGGTTTGATAGCATGCTGAAAACAAGAAAATATAAACAGATATAGGAATATCTGGATATATATCACTACCATATTTGTCTACCTAATTATCAAAGTAGTAAATATTTGTCTATATGATAGTTTTTTTGTAATTCGATCTAATAAATAGATTGCAAATATTTTACAAATTTACATAATCTTCAATATTGCTTACATGAATGTTGTTATTACTTACTGATAGTATGTTTTTGGAAAAATAATGATGCTACTTAAAATTAAGAAGTACGTAAATTCTTTTGATTTTTATATTAAACATAAAAATACATATACTAAAAATCCTCTCTTATATAGTATAGAAATAAAAATTAATATTATTAATTAATATTTTTTATTGAATAGTTTATTTAATAGTTATATTAAAAAATATTAAATGCCTCTGATTACTGTATCTCTGTATCCGGGTAGATCGGACGAACAAAAAAAATTATTTGTAGAAAAAATCACTGAATCTGCAGTAGAAATTCTTAAAACAAAACCAGAACATGTAATAGTTGTATTTGATGAAAATCCAAAGGAGAATTGGTATTGGGCAGGAAAAAAACTATAAATAATTCTAATGACCTTCAATACTTCTGTTTATTTTTTTCCTATTCCCTACGTACCTCTACATCAAGTTATGAGATATTAACGAGATTATCCATTTCAGTTAAAGCCTTAATTTCTTTGCATCTTTTTCTTAAAGAAACAGTTGAAATGTCGGCTACTTGACAAATTTCTACTTGTCTAATGAATTCATCACATACCTGAGATGCTAAATATATTACTGCTCCTGCTATTGCTCTGGGATTTTTACCAATTGAAATACCTTTCTGCTCTACCTTTGAAAATATGTGTAATGCTTCTCTTTTAGTCTTTTCACTTAATTTTAGCCTATTACAAATAATGGTAACATAATCAGGACCTTTGGTAGCAGGAATATTAAGTTCTAATTCATTTAATATGAGTTTATAGTGAGCCATTAACTCTTTACTTGATATATTACAAATTTCAGAAATATCTAAAATAGTCTTAGGAGTTGATGCTTCACGACAGGCAGCATACAAAGATGCCCCTACTAATCCTATCGTGGACCTACCTTTAGCTAATTTTTTGATAGCAGCTTTTCTATAAATATATGCAGCACTTTCAATAACCGCATGATTTACAGAGAGCTTGTCTCCAAAATTATTTAAATATTTTAAAGCTTTTTCTAAATTTCTTGAAACAGAATCATTTAGTTGAGATCGACTATTCCATGTCCTTAGTCTTTGAATTTCCATTTTTTGTTTTGGTTGCAAAGCTTTACCTCGTGCATCGATATCCCCCATTCCTATTAATGTAGATAGCCCTTTATGATGAACGGCTAGAGATTCAGGCATTCCGGTTCTAGCCCTGTCGTTATAATCTGATTGAACAATATAACCTTGCATATTTTCATTATTTAGTAATTCATTATTAATTACACATCCACAAGAAGAACAAACAAATTCGTTTGCAGAATTATCAAAAATGATGGAATCTTTCTGACATTGATCGCAATAAGAAGGGCTCTTCGGGTTTATTTTTTCAGATTTTTGTTGTTCTCCGCTCTTTTCCATTGAAATTTGATAGTAAACAATTATTTTATTTATATGTTTTCTAGAAATTAGAAATTTCTACGAAACTATTCAAAAACATTGATATTTTATTATTTTCTTTCAATAATTATGATTCTCTAATTTCGATATGTTATATTGTAAAGAAATCTAACTTTATTAAAGAATAATGTATATATTCCATTTTCTATATAATTAAGTATGATATTTCTTATACCAATTTCTTCTAGTACAATTTTCAATATAATTATTTCTCTCAATTTTTTGAATTGTTTAGATAGTTTATATATAGATTTTTTCTATAAGTGTCTGAAATAACATACAAATCTACAATACGTGTATTCTTAGTACTTCATGATTTACTATAATAATTTGATTTATTTTTCTTTGGCTTACCTTTCATAATAAAATCATTATTCAAACCTTACGAGATTCAAATTCTTTTCTTATATAATTAATAATATTCTGACTATTTTATTTTCAGGTATGTTAAGGCTTTTGATTTTGTGATGACTCATTGAGATGTATAATATCTACACTACTGGAAATATTTTTTTAACATACATACTATAATATTTCTTGAAAACTAGAATAATAGTATATAATCTCTTATATTTATTTAAGATCTCAATTCTAAATCTTTCATTTATATTATCCACTCTAGATTCAATCTACGATAATCTAAATAGTAAAATTTCCCTTGTGCCTTGGTAGCTCAGCCTGGTAGAGCGTTTCCTTGGTAAGGAAAAGGTCGCGGGATCAAATCCCGCTCAAGGCTTTTCATTTTCGTCAAATAATGATGAATTTCAGTTTAAAGAGATTAATAAACCTACGTTATTCGAGAATTTGAGGAATTGTGAAAATAAAACCTTACCAA
>DASVEV010000007.1:0-11671 GCA_036380415.1 Nitrososphaeraceae archaeon | reverse complement strand
CAGGAAGCTCAAACCGAGACCGACCAAACAGCTACAGGTGCTAACATAGGACAGGAAGCTCAAACCGAGACCGACCAAACAGCTACAGGTGCTAACATAGGACAGGAAGCTCAACAACAAGCTAATCAACAAGCATTTGGAGCAGATATAGACCAAAAAATCACTCAGACTGCAACACAGGTTGCTAAATCTTCAGCGGACCCAGATAGTGAGGATGCTGGTGATGTTCAGCAAGTAATCAATCAAATTGCAAATCAAGCTGCATCTGGGGGCGGGAAAGGGAAAGTCAATCAGATTGTTAACCAAATATCTATTCAAATAGCTAAAGATCCTTCAGGTGACTTGGCAAAATCATTAGGAAATCTGGCCGGCTTCTATGGATCAGGAAATAAAGACCAAGTAAACCAAGCTATTAAGCAAATAGGTACTCAAGTAGCTGTTGGTGATAATATCAACCAAGTTCTCGTCCAAGTTTCAAATCAAGTTACAAACAACTATTTCAAAAACAAGATAAAATTAGACATAGATAACGATAGAGACAATGACAATGTCAAGATAATCAAAAAGGTCTATAAACGCGATAATTCCTGTCCAACTCAATCCGATTCAATACAACTCAAAGGAAAAATATTACCAAAAGGTGTCATAGTTTTAGCAGATTTCGAACCATGTGAATTAAAAGACGGACGTGCTACCCTTAATATTCCAGCTAACCCTAATCTAAAATTCGTAGTATTATTCATAGACAAAAAAGGAAATGATCACGAAGGTGCTATAATCCCTAAACAAAAAGTTCAAAGCCTTAGCAAGGTTAATGGCCTTTATGTAGTCAATTTTGATAATAAAATGACAGGAATCGATCCAGTAACAGGAAAGAAAATAACCTTGGATAAAATTAATGGGCTAGCATTATATAACGTTGCTAAAAAGTCTCTCGACTTTAAATCAGGGAATAGTTTAGCTCTCACAGCTGTTCTTCAAAAATAATTTTTTTCAATTTTTTATTTGATAATAATTTCTGATAATATTTTTAATATTGCCAGATTTACAAAATATGGACAAAAGCTATTTATCCAAATGTAAGTCTATTATCGCACTTTCACAAGAAATTAAAACTGGAAATATAAAGCCGACTGAATTAGTTGATTATTATCTAGTAGCTATTGCAAGATTAAACCCAAAATTAAATTCTTTTATAACTGTTTTAAATGAGCAATCATTACAAGAAGCAGAAAGACTTGAAAATGAATTAAAAAGCGGATTTTATAGAGGAATCCTTCATGGTATACCATTTTCTGTTAAAGATATTATTGCTGTTAGCAATGTACGATTAACAGCGGGATCAAAAATATTCTTAGAGCATATCTCTAAATCAGATTCCACAGTAATAAAACGTTTGAAAAAAGCAGGTGCTATTTTATTAGGTACAAATAATTTAAATGAATTCGCAGCAGGGATTACAGGTAAGAATTTTTTATTTGGAAATTCAAAGAATCCATATTCATTAGATAGAATCTCTGGAGGTTCTAGTGGTGGGTCTGCAGTAGCAGTTGCAGCAGGGTTAATTCCCTTTGCATTAGGAACAGATACAGGAGGCTCTATAAGAGTCCCATCGTCTCTTTGTGGTATTTTTGGATTTAAGCCGACTTTTGATTCCATTGACAACAAAGGAGTATACAAATTGTCACCTTCACTTGATCATATCGGAATAATGGGTAAGAACTCGATCGATCTATCAATAGTATTTAGTACTATTCGAAAAAAAAGGCGAAAATTTGTTGGTTATATTAATGAACTTGAAATACAAAAATTATCTTTATTGAACCTAAAGAAGATATTGTCACAAAATAAACGGACTATTAGTATTGGGGTACCTTGTCATTATTTCTTGGATTACTTAGAAAATAATGTAAAATATTCATTTACTAATTTTATCGATTTACTAAAATCTGATAACCTTCTCTCTTTTATCCATGTGGAAATTAATTCAGAGGACTTTTTCAGATCATGGTGGATTGTAAGACTCTTTGAAGCGTATACAATTCATAAAAGAGGGTTGAAGAAAAAATTCAGCTATTATGGGCCTGAACTACGGGATCAATTATTAGAAGGAGCCAAAATCAAACATAAAGATTACTATGAATCTCTAAATAACATAAAAAAAATAAAAAAACAATTTTTGTCTTTATATAGTAAATTTGATTTTATGGTTTTACCAACAACCATTATATCTGCTCCTTTGCTTTCTGAAGACACGGTTCACATTAATGACAGATCTTTTTCTGTACGAGAATCACTATTGAGAAATACTTTTATCTTTAATAGCATTGGTTTTCCTGCACTCACCGTTCCTTTTGGTTATTCTTTTCATTCTAATATGCCAATAGGAATACAAATAATAGCAAAACCGTACAATGATTATAAGTTGTTAATGTTTGGAAATTATATTGAGACACACTATATGAATATAGTATAAAAAATATTAAATTAAATCATTAATGAATAATTAAGAAAATATATTTTATAACTCAAATAATATATATATAAAAATGTAATTGCTGATATTGGTAAGTACTAGACAATTCCTGGGGATTATAGGTATAATAATGGCAGTATTGGGTGGAATAGCATGGTTTTTTCAACAAAAATTAACCGCCTTCATGTTATGGGGGGGAGCTGCATTGATTATGTTTAAATTAAATAAGCGAACAAAGAAAAAATAAAAAAATTAACAATGTGATGATTACGTCTTCACATGAGAACTTTAAAATATAATCGAAAAATTAAATTTCTTGGTTAAATTCCAACGGAAGGACTGCATGCATAGATGAAAATACTACATTACAACTATGGCAATAAAGTTCATATTTATGGTATGCTGGGTCTTGTATATCTTCTGATAAAATTACATAACGTGATAAATGACAACAAGGACACCCATACAAATATTTGTCAAATACTTTTCTTTTATCTTTGTTATAGCCAATCCTCATTTAAATAAATCTTATTAGTTTAAAACTTAAACTATTTGATTAAATTCAGGATTGATTTTTTATATAATAATAATTCTTCTATAAATTAGCGAATATTTTATAGAAAATTTTACTATCCTAAATTACTGTACTCCGTTCTAATAAATAAAAGCAATGTCAATATGTTACTAAGGGATTGGGATTGATATCTCGACTCCAGACTCAGAAAAAAAAATTATGAGATATAAGACGGTTTATCGATCAAACAAAATTCCATTATTGGAGGTAGTGTAGAATTACAATCAGGACATTTTACCGAATCTACTTGCTGGGAATATGTCTTAACAATTACATATTCTTTGCATACCAGACAATATCTTATCGACCTAAAACAATCGTCCATATAATACTATCGTTAAAGTAACTATTAAATATGTCTACTTTTATTATATTTTTTCAATAGATATTTTATTTCTTATAAAAACTTTATAGTTCTAATCTCTCTTATCTCTTTATGCATCAAGAAAAAATTGATGACGACCTTCGAAGCATCGCTAAAGGAAATGTTCTCTCCGATGACTGGAATAAAAAAATTTATTCTGTTGATGCGAGTGAATTTGCCATTCTTCCAAGTACAATTATTCAAGTCAAGGATAAAGAAGATATCTCCAATATCTGTAAATATGCTTATTCTAAACATTTAACAATTACTGGCCGAGGAGCTGGCACTGGTCTATTAGGACAGTCTTTAACGACCGGTATTTCACTTGACTTTACAAAGTATATGAATAAAATAATTGAATTTGAAAATGATTATGTAATAGTACAACCTGGTATTGTCAAAGCAGTATTGGATAAAGAATTAATAAAAAGAAATAAGTTCCTTCCCCCAGATCCTGCCAGTAGTAATTTTTGTACTATCGGAGGTATGATAGCAAATAATTCCAGTGGAATACACGCCTTGGGTTATGGAAACACAATTGATTTTCTAGAAGGTATAGAAATTATATATTCGAATGGGATTATAGAATCGTTATTTAAAAATCCTCATGGTATAAATGATTCAGCAACAATAGAAAGTGATTCTAATAGACCAAACAAGATCAATCAATTATTCAAATTATTTTCACCTGATATTTTACAATATATTTCTTTAAAATTTCCCAAAGTAACAAAAAATTCCTGTGGTTATCGTATTGATACTCTAATTGATAATAATAAAAGGTATTTTCCTCATAAAATATTTGCTTCTTCAGAAGGTACTTTAGGAATAACAACTCAAGCTAGATTCCGAATTCTTGATCTTCCACTTTATAAATATGTAATGGTGATAGGATTCGAAAACATTCTAAAAGCAGTCAAATCAGTCCCTAAAATTCTAACTTTCTTGCCTTCATCTTTAGAATTACTTGATTATTCTATATTGTCTTATGAAAACTCAATTTCTAATCCATCAAATTTTAAAGTTAATAACAATAGGGGAGGAACTCTTCTTTTTGTAGAATTTGCTGGAGACAAGCTTGTTAACATAGAAATACAAATAAAATTATGTAGAGAAAAATTATCTGCTTATGGCGAAATATTAGAAGTAACATCAGATAATATTAGTTCTGAAAGAATTTGGTCAGCGAGAAAAAATGCTCTGAATAATGTAATGAAAATGACAGTGGGAAGCCGAAAGCCTATTAGTTTAATCGAAGATACTATAGTCAATCCTAACTACCTATATGACTATACACTATTTCTGTTAAATACATATAAAAAATACAAATTAGATTACATATTTTATGGACACGCTGGAAATGGAAATCTTCATACCAGGCCCATGATTGATACTGCATCAAATAAATACAAAGAGGTGATCGGTTCTCTTGCAAAGGAGGTGTTTTCTAAAGTTTATAAATTGTCTGGGAGTATCACGGCAGAACATGGTGATGGTATAAGTAGAACAAAATATATATCACAAATGTACGGAAACACAATTTTTGAGTTATTTAAAAAAATTAAATTTATTTTCGATCCAACAAATATAATGAATCCGGGAAAAAAAGTTATACAATAAATTTTATATCAAAATACTACTAATAAATTAATCTAGTCGAAATTAACAATTTTCAATTTCCCCACAAAATACAAATATCCAGAAATAGTAATAATATCTAATATCAAAAAATTCTGAATTATAACGAGTTTCTAGTTATATCGTTTCATTACTTTTTTGATACAATTCCATTCTCTGTTATGGTAACTGAATTGTTATTTGATCTAAACTTACTATGCATTATTCTCTTTCCTTCAGGAAGCAAAATATAATTTTGTGTGATTGTTAATACTACCTTATGTATTATAAACCTACCACTAATAATAATTGTGTCTTTATTAAAAACTCTTGATTCAATTATGATTTCGCCCCTTTTATCTAGTATTAAAATATGATCTCTTTTTAAAGCTTTTTTATCAAATTCAGTATTACACAATAATAAATTATTTTTTTTAATCTCAACAATTTTTCTGCCTTTTGTATCAAATAATTCGGTATCGATATATGGACCATCAATATCCTCATCAATAGTGAAAATGTGGAAATCTTTATAGTATATCTTTTTAGGATTACCAAAAATAAAATTATTTCCTATTAACAATTTATATTCCATTACATTAGTACCTACAATAAATAACAATTAAGTTTATCTTTTACAAGCAAATGTCTTCATAACATTATATTGTTATTTCTTAATCTAATAAAACCACAATTATAAGGCTATCCCTTGATCCCCCGTAAGTCTATGTATTATTTATTTGGTATTTCTTTTTCAATTAGTCGCTCTCCAGAATAATTAAAACTGCAATATTTTGCATTTTTTTGCTATTCTTTATTACATTTTGGACATAATTTGATTCTTTGAGTATATTCTCCTTCCCAATCAATACCTTCCCCACACATTTGACAAACGATTGCACCCTTATATCACTTTCAAATTGAATTAGTGCTCCACAATTTGAATTACCAAAATATAACTATGTTTTCCTAGGGATGATTAGATAGATAAATAGTTTGAAAATTGAAGATTTTATCAAATCGTTAGTTTGTATGGTAGTTTAAGAGGCTTAACTTTCTGTCAATTATAAAGGGTTCTCTATTTTTGACTTCCATTTTTGATGTATTATTTTTTCTATTTTATTTATGTTTATATTTATATTGGTATTATCATAATTAAATTTATTTTTTTCATTATTATTGATTTCATTTTTTTTGTTCATTTCATTCTCATTCATGAAATAAATCTAGAGGTACTACCATTTGGATACTTCAAACACAATAAGATTAGATAAAAACTAAAAGAGGAAAAAGGCATGATAGTATAATTTGTTTATTTAAGTTTAAAATAAAAATATGACAGTGTATTAGGTACTGTTATTTTCTTACTCCACTCTACTTTGTATACATAATCAAACATACTATAAAAAATAACTTAATGGAAATAAATTTATGATCCAATTTTTTTTAAACTTTCTTTGCTTTAATCAGACACAGAGGTTTATTTTGAGAGAATTAAGTAAAATTTTTCCGAGATATGAGTGAGATTTAAACCAAATGAAGTAGAAATACTACCTTATAATATACTTCTATTTTATTTATAGCTATTAAATGATACTAGGAGGATCATTTTAATTATTTATAGGTTAACTTTCTTCCTTAACCTTTACAATAATACTTTTGAATTATTTTCCGGCATCTTTTCTATATTCAATTTAATTCATCCAATCAATATAAATTAAAATGGGAACATTTGACTTTTCTTAACAGTGTGATAGAAAATTCTATAGAGAAACAAACCCCTTTTATTGAAATGATTTAAAATGGTAACTGTCAAAAATTAAATAAAACTTAGAAATTAATTAATTTATGGACACCATTATTTTAGAATATTTAACTTCCTATCTTCATTTTTTTTCTTCAATTCTCTGGTGGGGGTTAACGTTTTTTGTAGTTGTTATATTAGGACCAGTTAATAGAAATGGATCCTATTCTCTCATTCTTCCAAGAATTCATAAATTTATACTTCCAATTTCTACCGTATCTATAACATCCGGATTAGCCTTAACCTTTATAAATATAAACTTTGATCCAAATAGACTTTTTAATTCTTTATGGGTCTATATGTTAATTTTAGGTGGTTTATTTTCAATTCCTGTTTATCTAGTTATCTTATTTCGAAGTAAAAAACGAACCATCAAAATACAATTCAGCAAAAAGAGAAATTCCAAAAAAACAAACTTTCTTCCTTTTTTATTATTCGCTTTACTTTCAAGCACTATATTTATCATGATATTCGTAACGAAATTCTTTTCATAATTAGTTAATTGTATATAATGGTAATCCTACAATATATAGATAAATATTCTATAATAATATTATTAGATTTTTATCTAGGTATGTCATCATTAATGATACTTGAAGAAACAGCGTGATATACTACTAACAATGATATGTTTTATGATTTTTTTCTCATTAACCACTTCAGATATAGATGATGATTCTAATTCAAGTGTCGATTTCAAGAAAGATACAATAAAATTGTCTTCTCAAGGAAATTATAGTTATAGTATCTCTCCTGATATTTTTCAGACCACTTATTCTTCCAATGCTAATGATAAAGTTAACTCCAATTCGATTAACTTGTTAGAAAACGTAGTAAATTATATTATTACTATTGAGGTAGTTCATATTTCCGGGGATACTATTAAGAGATCTCTTATTGCTCAGGTAAATAATGCTATACTTATCCTAAAAGATGATGATTCAGATAATGACAAAATTATTTGTAATAATTTTGTTAATAAATTTGTATCTAATATAAAGTTGTATGAACGAATAGGAGTTTTTCAACCTAATAGTTCCAGCAAAATTCTTAAGGATATTTTAATTCTCAAGAATTCATTATGTGACTTAAATAATACAAATATATCTAAATAAAGTCAATTACAATTTAAACATTTTTATTCCTAACATTTAATTTGCTAAGTTAAGGAAATTTTTTAACCTACGGTCTTTTTGAAACAATTCACAAAGAAGATTTAAGAAAATAAACAGTATTATTAAAAACACAAATTAAAACAATTGAACTCCAATTGGTTACTGGAGGACTTATAGCAGACTAATGAATTCCTCGTTGTAATTGAGGTATGGAGTGCTATTGAATATTAGACATGCGAAATTGAATTATACTAGACTCGTGTAAAAGTCGATTATCATTCTATGTATCTTTAGACGAGCTTTTTTGCCTTTTTTTGAACGAAATCTAGTAATGATTTTCTTGTAAAGGAAATCATATTGTATCTATTTATTTTATATTTTGTAATAATATCTGAAAGTTCTATTAAACAATTTTTCATTTATCACAAACACAGAAACTATTGTTGTATTTAATTCTCACATTAGATTTTTATTTTATATAGTACTGTCACTTAAATTCATTTATTGTTATCCTATTCAAAACAATTTTATACTTTTTTTATTTTACATTATATTCTTTAGATATGGTACCGCTCCTTATATCGGCAATAATTGGATTTGCAGTTTCTGAAATAACAACACACTATTGGAAGAGAAAACATCCCTCAAAAGTCTATTTCTTTGATAGAAGAATCCACCATGGAGAATTAGGGGTACTATTGCTTTGCATTCTATCCATGGGAAAGATTTCTCCTGTATTATCCTCATTTATAATTGGATGCGGATTAGGTCTTATAAAAGATGATTTGCAAGACAAATCGAAATGGTTCAAATTTCAGAAAAGGAGATGATTGAATATATTTAATTTCAAGTATTACCCCTAAGGACTAGATATAGAAAAATAAAAAATTTTACCTACATTTAATCTCATAATTTACATTAAACATTGTAATTATATTATCTAAACTTTCATCTGAAGAAAATCTACAAATTGTGACCCATCTATTATTTTTAATTACCTCAATTTTACCTTCTGATGAATCAGAGTATTCAAAGTCTATTTCAAAGTTGTGTCTAAATTTTTTTTCAATTTGATTAATGATTTTTTCTGAAGCGGTAATTAAAATTTTTCTCAATTAATTTTTTTAATCTATTAATTATATTATCTTTGCTAAGTTAATTTTGTACATATATTCAAAACTTATTGTTTATAACTAGGAATAGGCATCAAGATGAATATTCTTAAGATATCTTCCTTCTTATAAAAAATTCATTTATTGTTATTTTATTCTGTTCTTTGGAATTTAGTGAATTCCTAAAAAATTATATTAAATTTGTATTACTTAAGGTTTTTGTGCCGTCTATAATCTATTTCTCTTTGTTTTTCTTCCTTCATGTGATGCAATCTTTCTTTTTCATTCAAAAACTGTTTTCCACAGTTATTGCATTTTCGAATAATCTGTTTATGGATTTCTTTTGCATGCTTTAACAATCCCTCTGAGGTCCTAAATTTTTCGTTACAGCTAGTGCATATGTTTTTTTTCTGCAATAAAAACTTCAACATTTAATTATAAATACTATAAACTACTATTAAAATTCACTGTTATTTCAAAACTTTAAGATATCTTTTCTATTTTCTTAAAATATATATACATTTTGTATATTTATGAATTGTATATATTTTTAGAACAGGATAGACTAGCTATTTCAGCCATTCTGTTCTTATAATTGGAGGGGTAGTTAGTTTCTTTTTCGCATTTACATTTTATCCAAATAAGCGGGAGTGTGTGAGTATTGATGGAAATGTTATGATTCAATTGATAATGAATGAAAGATATCAAAATTTAGCACTCTGTACCAATTCCAAAGTTTAAAAATGCAAATTAATTATATTGAATCAAATAATGGAAAAGTCCCACTTATTCTTACTGGATACAAAGACAAGATGGATGAATTCCTGCAAAAATACCAATTGAAGATAGTAGAAGAAAATATAACAAATATAGCCAATTCTCGTTAAACAAACAGATTGTCAAAGCTATTATTTCTAAAAGTGAGTTACGCAGAATAATGAATCAGTCGGAAATTTCTGATTTTTCTCCATATACTAAACCTATTTTATGAAGAATATGAATCCAACCTACACAATATTTTTCTTTGGGAGGAGTGGAAAGCAGTATCTAACAAATCTAAGCAACTATTCTATAATGAACTAAAAGAAATCATTAGGAGTAAAGACAGTGTGAAGCTTAGAGAATGTAGAAGTATTTAGAGATACGAACTAAAAATCTAGTATTTGATAAAAAATCTGCATATGCGAATTGATTTTTTGGGTATTTTAGAATAAAGTATAAATGATGCAAAGTCAGAAAAGGAATATTTTAATTGAAAAACTATAAAAATTTAAAAGAAAACTCTTCTCCTGTCAATTCTTTTCTAATTGCTATTCAAAAAATTTATTATAATAAGGGCGAACTTTCAAAATTCTATATAGTAGGAGGAATTGGTCTAGTCATAAATTATTTCGTATCTTATTTCTTTTTTACTTATTTTCACCTTGATCATATTCAATCTAGTATCTTTGGAATTATAGTTTCCTTATCTTCTAATTTTATGTTTAATAAAATTTGGACTTTTCAAGATAGAAATATGAAATATAATATACTGTTAAGACAATATTTAAAATATTTTATTTTTAATTCTGTGGGAGTAATAATACAATTATCAATAGTATATGGGTTTGGGAAGACTAATCTAGATTATGGCTGGGTTATCATAATTGCAATATCTATTGCTTCTATTCTAAACTATATTGTCAATAAAAAATTTATTTTTAAGAATAGAAAAGAAGTTGTGGATATACGAAATAGATTTTGGAATTAAAATTGTAATCTCATGTCTTAATTTATAAATAGATGATATCTTTGAGTTATCATCTCATGCAGATTTCACTATTATTAAGGTTTAAAAATTAGGAGTGTTAAATAAAAATTAATCACATCAGTTTAGAATTTATACTCTCCAAAATCATACAAAATTTTCGATTTAATATTTTGGATTAAAGATCTTCTTTTTACTTATTTCTATTTTAATTTTTAAGATAGCTGTTATCGTCATTTCAAACATTCCTTATTTCCAAACTTGAGACTGCATAATTTAAATCGGTTCAACTCGAAAAAATGTTTAAATAATTATAGAAAAAGGTGGAATTTTGGATTACTTATTGGAAACTAGCATCAATTTAATTTGATTGCCAATTAAAGTGATTCTTTTGCAATATATTATTTCCGATTACTAACTATGATAGTGTGGTTGAGGATGTCATTTATACTTTTATTATGAAACCATAAATCCATCTCAAAACGATAATTAATATTTTCTATTTAACATACACCTCAGCAGGATAAATTAATTAAGATATAAAGAAATTATATCTACAGAAATGCTAAAAAATGCACCCAATGGATGGAAAGTTCTAGAAGATGAACGAAATGTATATTTAAACGAATATATCCAGATATATGAAGATTTACTGGATATCAATGGCTTTAAAAAGATATACGTTAGAGGAAAAAGAAAGAACTATTCTACAGTTGTCCCATTCATTTCTGCAGATAAAATATTGGTGATAAAAAGTTACAGACATTTAGTGGATTCAGTGCAAGTTGAAATTCCTTCAGGATATATCGAAGATGGTGAATCTCCTAAGGATGCTGCAATTAGAGAATTCAAAGAAGAAACT
>DASVEV010000006.1:0-10346 GCA_036380415.1 Nitrososphaeraceae archaeon | reverse complement strand
TCGTAAAATAACAGTTGAAGATCCAAATCTTATTATCAAAATAAATGAAGAAAGTGGAGAAACATTAATGGCTGGAATGGGAGTATTACATCTTGAGATCGCTACGTCACTGTTACAGGAAGCAGGTCTATCTATAACTACTTCCCAACCTTTAATCAATTATAGAGAGACAATTCGTTCCAAAGGTGGACCCATAATGAGTAAATCTCCTAATAGACATAATAAGATATTCATGAGAGTCGAACCACTTAGGGAAGATATTATTGAAATGATTAAAACCGGACACATAAAGGAAGATATGGATAAAAAGGAATTAGCAAAAATCCTCAGAGAAAAGGGATGGAATGCTGATGAAGCGAGAAATGTTAGCGCTATTGATCCCACAGGAAACATATTGATCGATGAAACTAAAGGTGTTCAATTTATTCAAGAATCAATGGACTCTATCAGATCAGGATTTGATGACGTAGTGCATTCAGGAGCGCTAGCACATGAGACTCTACGAGGTGTTAAATTTGTTCTTAACCATTTTGTACCGCACGAAGACCCTGCTCATAGAGGGTTAGCACAATTGATGCCGGCAACACGAAGGTCAATGTTGGGTTCTATGTTGATCGCAGATCCTGTACTTTTGGAACCTATACTGGGAATCGAAGTAAAATGTCCTCAAGAGCAAATAGGTATAGTAGCAGGAATTTTATCAGGGAAACGTGGTAAATTATTAAACGTTGACCAAAAAGGTGTTATAGCTATTATGCAAGGTGAAGTTCCAGCTTCTGAAACTTTTGATTTATCCGAGGTTATGCGTGGCGGGACAGCAGGTAAAGCAATGTGGAGTACGTACTTTAAAAGTTGGCAAGCGGTCCCTCAGTCTGTTATAAGAACACTTATCGCTGACGTACGCAAAAGAAAGGGGCTTAATCCAGAACCTCCAACTCCTGATGAATTTATTGACAAAGAATAATAGGAAATTTCACATTTTTTTACGTTATTTCTATATTATGTTTTTAACGAATTTGACACAATTTAGTTAATTCCAATGTATCAAACTAGTTGCTTTGTCATGTAATTTTTTATCAAATGTTTTTATATCTACGTCTTTAAATGGATTTATTTTTTCTAATATTGGTGGAGCCTCATTATTATCTAATGTTGATTTATTTTTTAGCTCTTCAAGTATCTTTTCTTGTAACTTTGGATGACATATTCTACTATGATATATACACCCTAGCGATCCATTAATCATCTCTTTCAAATGTGCTTCTCCTTTGTCCTCATGAAAGTGGGGATTTCTGGTTTCCACCTGCATTACCTCTACTCCTTTATCCATTGCATCCTGATTTTCTGTAGGTAAAATTCCACCAAATTGTTCAAGTAAATTCACAATTTCATAAGTTTCTACAGAGAATCCTGAAGAAAAATGAAGTAGTTCTGCTAGTTTGAGAGACATACAATGTTCACCTGAATTTCCAGTTCGCATAACTTCGGTTTCAAATCCAGTATAATACGAAATAAGTGAATTTAAATAGTGATTAGTAATTTCAGACACTCTTCCCCATTTTGAAAAATAAATTCCGCTTTCAGAAATCTTGGGTTTATAAATCCAGGAAACTCTTATCATCTTATAAGGAGTATCAGACATTGCAATTCCTGATGCAAAAATTTTTACATATTCATTGACAGCACCAGGTACATAATTATCTCCATCAATGAAACCGACATATTCTTTGTTAGCCATTTTAGCAAGAAGCATTCCTAGTACCATTCCTTCAGCTTTGCCGTTTCTAATAAGATGATCAGGACCTATCAAATCATTGTAATTAACTTCTCGTAAGGTCTCAGCAAGACCTTCATCCCTCTGATGAATAATTAAGGCATTTTTGTTAGCAAATCGATTAAATTGTTGAAGTGACTCTTTCTCTAATTTGTATCTATCAACTGGTTGCCGAGGACTATTTGAGACTATAATCGTCATACAATCATGAGGAATTCCACTTAACACACCTTCTAAGAGCTTCAACCTTTCATTTTTTATCGGAATCACTATGGCCATCTTACTTTCTATCTCTGAAATTTGTTCATTTCCGACACCTGTAATATTTTCTGACACTTTTTTTCCTTTTTCTGAGCCAGAATCAAGCTCAAAGACTCGCTGGACACCATGAAGACTTATTGATCCAAATCTTTCAGTAAATCGAGGTAAATCTAATTTCATTTATTTCTCTCCTTTATCGTAAAATCCAAATTAAAACGATACTCACATACATTTAAATCAAATTTAATTATATTGATTAAATTTTAATTGTAGAAGGGATTTATTATGTCTTTATGTGGTATCTTTCTAAACTTTTTATCAATTTCTTGAGTTTCTTTTTCCTTATTTTCTTCATCAAGTACCCTAAGTAATTTAATTAAAGATTTTTCATCAATGAATGATCTTAATACTCTCTCGATTGATTCATCCTTCAATTTGTTAACGAATTGCTACTATTTTATTTAACTGATATTCAATCTGATACCCTATAATTTTCCCTTTTTTTTTAAAACAAAATTACACTAGTTTTTTAATAGATATTTTGTTCTTAATTAATTTAGGAGGACAACATTTTATTAAGATAAAACCTAGTAAACTATTTTAAATAATTATTAAATGATTTGATTTTTAACAGTTTTAGCAATTAAAAATGGTGCAATCATTAATGCAGGAATACTTATAACAATAAATACGGTTTGAAATGATGCCAATATTGATATAGTGGTCGTTCCAGCAGTATATCCCAAAATTGTTGCTATTATACTACCTGCACAGGTGGGACATCCAATAAATAATCCACATGTTGCACCTATACCTCCTATAACTTTTGATTTATTATTCTTATTATTTTTATAATTTTCTTTTAATTTTTTTATCATAAAAATATTTATAGAAATATTAAAACCTACAAAGAAAGAAACAATGAATACTAATGCTATATTAATTGGAATTAGAAAGATAAAAAAATATTCAGCTAAATAGATATATGTTATAGGTACATATCCTATTGTGTTACAACATGGTATTATTTTTATTGATGGACTAAATTTAATATCTTCAAATGAATTTGATCCATTATCAGTAAAGACAAGTATCTGAGAAAGAAAACTAAAAACAATACCATAAATAATTCCAGATAATATCATTATTAAAGTATATCTTTTTTCTTTAAATGGTAAGGAAATGAAATATTTTAAATTTTTTTTTGCTAGTTCATTTGAAACATAAAGATTCCACAAACCGAAACAAATAGCTATTGATGAAATAAACGTTATTATTAGAATTCCTATTGATATGTTCAATAACACTGGTGTAAACATAATTATATCATTAAAATTTGGATTAGTAAATTTTGAATAAAAAATATAAGAGAATACTAATGATGAAACACTAAAGATTATTATTCTTAACCCTTTATTCAATAAAATATCCTCTTTTATCTTCATAGTAGTGAATTACTATACTAAAATAAACCACCAAACATAAATTTTATTATTATATATTAAATACATGAAAAATTTATCTCGTAGTTTATCCTAATATTGATAGAGATGAACGATATTTTTTCATCAAATGATGAATACATTCAAGTCGAGATCAGTAATATTGGGTACGCCGATCATTTGGGATTAGAAGGTTTTTTAATTTTGAAATCTATGGAAGGAAAGGAATTTCCTATTAATGCATTTTCGGGTGAAGTTGCAAAACATATACTTCGGTTCAGAGAAGGAGACAAGAACACAATTCCTACTATATATAATCTAGTTGAAGAAATAGCTGTAATGCAAGATCTATTATTAATGGAAGTCAGAATATATATGAGCGGATCAGTCTTACGTGCTAACTTGTATTTTAGAGGAAGAAAGGATACACTTATTCTTCGAAATTACAGGGCATCTGATGCGATTGCATTAGCATCATATTATGACGTTCCAATAAAAGTGAGAAAGAACTTATTTGAAGATGAATTGCAAACGACAGAATAAGCCAATCAAAAGTTTATGAATTTCTTTATTCTGTTCATTTTATTATTCAAAATTTAAATATAAAATTGGAATTTGAAATGAACTAACATATAATATTTTATTATAATTTCTATAAACAGATAAAGATTATTAATGTATTATTTCTTCTTTCTACATAGAAAAATAAAAATTTGAATTATTTATTTTATCATATTATTCAAAAAATCAACCATAAAATTATAAAATATAAATACTTAGCAAGAAAAAATCAATTGATATAGATGTACACTTTTAAATTATAAGAGAAAGGAGATTAAGAATTTGCCTAAAAATCGCCCATATTTTTTATCCGTAACTTTAATAATCTCTTTTTATCTTGTAGATTTAAGCGGATATTTCTTACTTTTGATTTGTGTGACTATTCATAGAAGCATTAATTAAGTTTGTAATATCTTTTCTATTTGCAATTCATAGTTATTTTAATAAAATACAATTTATGGCTTTGTATTAATTACAATAGTTTGACTTTTTAGCATGTTGATAATCGAATCAACAATAGTAATGTAAGATAATTTCCTTGTGATTTTTTTAATATTTTAATGAATAAATACATATACTCAGTTACTTGTAGACATATTATGATACAAAAAGATTCAAATTTTTTTATAGTAATAGGATTTTTTTTAACAATTTTCTTTTTAGGAAGCGCTTTTATTGTAGATTCTTTTGGTGTTATGGATCAAAACTTGTTTCAATCAACTACCGGTGGATCCTTGGATGTAAATATTACTTCTCCTGAAGTTATTAATAAAGATAAAGAGGTAAAATTTAAGATCAATTTTATTGAACCTACTACCGATAAAATTCAGGTTCATGTTGATTATGATTTTCAGGTCTTGGATAATGGAAAAGAAATATTTTCTGCAGCAAAACAAATTAATCAACCTCTTCTCCATACAGCCGAAGGTTCTGTTACTATTCCATTTATGTTTTCATCATCTGGGGTTTATTCAATTAAGATACCTGTTTTAGGGATAAATTTTATTCCTATAAACCCCGAATATGCTGAATTCAAATTTGTTGTAAAATAATTGAATTATCTTTATCAATTTTTTGTATAACGTAACATTTTTTATTTTGTAAAGTTTCTATACTTTATTGTTTTGAAAGAAGACGAAGCTTGGAATTTAATAAGACCTGTCTGCCGAGAATTGGATGAATTAGTTAATCTAGGACAAGTAAAATTCCTCTCTGGCTTTCATAGTGAAAGAGAGGGTTCCTATAAGATTTATCTTAAGTGCAGCAAAATTCATCTTTCTTCAAGAGGAATTTTTGATAAAATTGGAGATATTGAATATCAAAATAATATGCTCCGGATAGGGTTTAGTAGTAATAAAATACCGTTAAATCTTGTGATTAATATGACTTAGACTTTCAAACCTTACAAAGTTGTTATTTAGGAGGAATGTTATTCATACTTTCCAAAAATTTTTGTAAATGGGTGACAAGGTCTTTTAAAACCTCTATTTTCCTAGTCGGGTTATTTGCATAATTTATAACATCATTGATGAAAACACCAATTTCAATTGTTTCTTCCCCTAATACCTCGATTCCTTTAGAAGTTAGTAAATAGGATTTTCCTGGTATTCCATACATAATACCTGATAAAAAATAGCTTTGATTTTCATGAATTTTTTCGCTAGTGCTTTGATATTCTTTTATTACTATACTACTAGCATTTTGAATATCATTTTCAATCTGATTAATCTTTTCTGTTAACTTATCAATACACTCAAGAAGCTCCGAAATCACAGTACTCCTTGATATTGATCTTCTTTAAGCATATATAATTTTCCCTATGCTATCTAATGAAAATAGAATTTTTATCTTAATTCCTTTTCTTGCTCTTCGATCTTTTTTAATTCTGTAATTAAAAATTCTTTATACTTTTCACGTTCCTGTTCGGTCATTTTATCCAAATTGGCACTTAATGTAGATCCTATAGACGATACTCTGTCAATTAGATCCATAGCCATAAACCTTCCTATACTTCCAAACCTAAACATAACATCCAATTGTTTTTGGAATATCTTTTGTATTGATTGAATATCTTCTGCAATTCCAACACCTTTGTGTGTAACCTTGTATTTTCCATTTTCTGTTTCTGAAATTAATCCTTCCTCTAATAATCTGCCTAGCATAGGATAAATAAGACCTGGAGATGGTTTCCATTTTCCTCCGCTTTCATAAATTGCACAATCTATAATTTCTTTGCCACTCATCGGTTTTTCTTTTAATAGGTTTAAGATATACTGTCTAGAGAATCCTCTGGGGATAACACTATTTACTCTTGAAAACCAATGGGAAATCATACATTCATAATATCACTAGCGATTTATTAATATTTCTTTTCAATAAGTTCTGCTGAATAATGGACTGATTTAGGTAGGTGATATAATTCGACAGATAAAAAAACTATGAGATATTAGCTGGAAAATTTCGCTATTCATCCCCGTCCATAAAAGTTTAGATATTGGGCTTTCTTTAACCATTCAGTAGATTTCTTCAAAAAAAAGAATGATATATAATTAAGCTAAAATTTCAACTGAATCCCTGGTGCAGCTTTTTAGAAATGGGTGTTAGATTTGCCGCATAACACCCATTTTGTTAACTTTTTCAAATTTCGAATATAGTTTGTGTAATATACTACAAGTACAATAATGATAAAAAGAATATAGTTTTTTGGGTGTTACAGGTTATTCTCTAACACCAACAAAGAACGACAATGCTAAAGGACAAGGAGATCAGATTTAGATGCATTATGACAAGATAAGGTAGAAAAAAAACTGTTTATTTTATATGATTTTTTGTTAAGTATTAAAATATATTATTGAATTTTCATAAATCTTTTAATAATGACTATGAAATGTCCTGTGTGCGGAAACATTATGATATGGCTAAATGGATCTATCAGTCATGATCCTCCGATAAAATATTATTCTTGCAGAGAATGTATGATAGGCGTTTCTAAATATTCTGAAACTAATTATGATATCTATGAGATAAAAAATAACAAATAATTTTTTAAATCTCTTTATTAATTAATAAATCTGTTTAAGTAGTGATGTATAATAAAAGAAAGATCTCTATAAGGGAACGTCTAGCGGATGATAATGATATTATAATCCTCCCAGGGGTATATGATGCTTTAACCGCTAAAATTGCCGAGGATGTAGGATTTGAAACAGCATTCCAAACAGGGTATGGTACATCAGCGTCTCTGTTAGGAATGCCAGATTTTGGATTCTTGAATGCAGGGGAAACTTTAGAAAATGCAAAAAGAATTATCTATTCTGTAAATATTCCGATTCTGGTTGATATAGATACAGGATACGGAAATCCTTTAAACGTTTGGAAAATTGTTAAAGATTTAGAAAGAATCGGTGCAAAAGGAATTTTTTTAGAAGATCAAGTGTGGCCTAAAAGATGTGGTCATATGGCTGGCAAAACTGTTATTCCAAAGGAGGAATATATTCTTAAATTACAAGCCGCAATAGATGCAAGAGAAGATAGTGAATTTATCATAGTCGCACGAACAGACTCTCTTGCACAATTTGGAATTGAAGAAGCAATAGAAAGAGGAAAAGAATACAAAAGAATTGGAGCAGATGTTATTTTTATAGAAGCACCAAAAACTATTGATCAAATGGAATTGATTGCAAAAGAAATTAAGGCTCCTCTATTAGCAAATATGATTGAGGAAGGAATAACTCCTAATCTTACTGCTAACCAACTAAAAAAAATGGGTTTTAAAATGGTCGTTTTTCCATTATCTGCATTATATTCAGCTACTTTTGCAATAAAACAAACTCTTCAAACCTTAAAGAAAACAGGTACAACTAAAGAATTGAAAGACAAAATGATTACTTTTCAAGAATTCAATGACCTTGTCAACTTATCTGCATATAATAAATTGGAAGAAAAATACTCTTCGTAGACCTATTTTTTTCTAAGCCATTGTTTTGGTTCAATAATCTTAATAATTATATAGAATATTGATTTAGTATTAATTTAGCCACTAATGCAAAAACTAAAACCGGATCTTATTGAATATATCTCAATTTTGAAAAAGGATGTCAAAATAAATAATTATGATACTATTTCTAGATGGGACAATAAAATAATATCTCATAGAAATAGTAAAAAAAATATATGGATTGAAGCATATGGATGCTCTGCCAATATTGCAGACTCGGAAATTATAGCTGGTACATTAAATAATCATGGGTATAATATAGTGAATTGTATTGATGAATCAGATCTAAATATAATAGTAACATGTTCAGTTAAAGATTCTACTGAACATAAAATGCTTCACCGTATTAAGAAATTAACTGGAGACAATAAACCATTAATAGTAGCAGGATGTCTTACAAAAACAGAACGAAAAAAAATTGAAAAGATTAATCCAAACGTCAGTTTATTAGGTCCACATTCTTTAGATAAATCAGTTGAAGCGGTTAATCTCACATTCTCAAATAATAAAATTGTATTTCTTGATGACTCATCTGCTGAGAAAGTAAACTTACAAAGAATAAGAGTAAATAAATCTATTAGTATTGTAGAGATCGCATCAGGTTGTTTAAGTAATTGTTCCTTTTGTCAGACCAAAATTTCAAAGGGTAATCTTAAAAGTTATCGACCTGGATCAATAATTAGCCAAATAAAAAATGATGTTAAAGATGGTTGTAATGAAATATGGTTAACGTCAACTGACAACGGCTGTTATGGCAAAGATATAAACTCAAATTTAGTTGAATTGTTAAAATTATGTACTCAATTAGAAGGAAATTATAAACTTCGAATTGGAATGCTTAATCCAATGTATTTATCTGAGATATTACATGATCTTATTTCAGTATATAAAAATGAAGACAAAATATTTAAATTCTTACATATACCAGTTCAAAGTGGTAGTAATAAAATTTTAAAACATATGTATAGAGGTCATGATATTAACATTTTTAAAAAGGCTGTATACGAGTTTCGAAAATCTATTCCTGAAATTACAATAGCAACTGATGTTATAGTAGGTTTTCCAAATGAGTCTGAGGAGGACTTTAAATTGACAATGGATTTAATTAGAGAGTCTGAGCCAGATATCATAAATATATCAAAATATAGTCAAAGATCAGGTACAGTATCTTCAAGGTTAAAGAATATATCTTCTGATCAAATAAAACTCCGTTCTACAATTTTACATAGTCTTTCTCGTGATATCTCAAGAAGAAGAAATACTCTCTGGAAAGGTTGGATTGGCGATGTATATATTAATGAAATAAAAAATACTTTAGTTCAGGGAAGAAATTATGCCTATAAATCAGTGATTATAAATAACTCTGATACATTAAACTTACGTATTGGACAAATAATTAAGGTCAAGGTAGTGGACTCTTCTCAGTATTCACTTTTTGCAGAATTCATAAATTTCTAATAAGATTATAGGATAGATTTGTTAATGAATAATATTACCTTGTTTTATATGTGTCCATTACGAAGTGATATCTAATCCATAATTTTTTCTATTATATAAAAATAAAAACTAATTTATACATGAAAGTTATTTATTGTGTATGTTTTGCAATTGCAGATGTATCAAATGTAAAAGTATCAATTTAGAATACTTGGAGTTTAAAGCTTCTGATGGATTTGAAGAAGTCCATCATACGTGTAGATCATGTAAAACTCATTTTAATCATCTTGATGGTGATACGTATGATCATTGTGAAGAATGTAATTATAACAATAAATAATTTAAGTTTAGATCATGTTTTAAAACTATCTATTAGTTTTTTATGGTATAATCCATTACATCGATTCTTTTCAACAATTTTAATATTCTGGATATCTTTTACATTTTTATTTGCCTTGAAGAATTCAAAACACATACTACACAGCTCTACCATAATAATAAAACCGATTTACTTTTATATTATTTTTTATACAGTTCAATTCTTTATAGCTCAAATAACACATATCAACACTTAAAAGTGAGAAATAGCATCCTGTTTACTGGGATGGCCGCCCGAAAAAATACATCTAGAAAAAAAAGATTAATTAGGAAAATTAAACAGAATAGGCCTGTGCCTGCATGGGTTATTATTAAGACGCATAGACAAGTTCGATCAAATCCAAAACGTAGACTTTGGAGAAGATCCGATGTCAACGTAGGATAAGAATGGTGATTATGAATATGTCAAAATCTAATGAGGATACAACTCATGTATATACCATAAATCTAGGAAAGGCTTGGTTAACTCCTCAATATCGACGAACTGATAGAGTAA
>DASVEV010000005.1:0-21310 GCA_036380415.1 Nitrososphaeraceae archaeon | reverse complement strand
ATATGTTCATCCAGAAGTTCTTGTTGATACACAATGGGTAGAAGAACATCTTGAAGATAAAAATGTAAGAGTTGTTGAATCTTATTTACCAGTAAATAAACACTATTATAATAAAAAAAATTTTAGATTTGTATTATGTGATTCATGTTTTTGGTTTGCCACTATTTTAAAAAATGTATTCAAGGTTACTCAATGTCCAAGATGCAAAAAAAATAAGATATACATTGATAGAATAGCAATAAATTAGAAATAATATTCCAATTTCATATCTTCGATTTTTAACTGAAAAAATCAAAACGAAGGTAATCTATTTCATGTATAGAACTGGTTACAATTCTGGTTTCTATGTACATTGATATCATATCCAACAAGAAGTATCCATTAGTCGTTGAGAGAAGAAGGTGAACATATCTTAAATTAACAGAGCCTAAAAAATATAAAGATATTGAAAAAATAGAAAGATAAGACATTAATAGCTGTTTATATCTGCATTTGATACTCTCTATTTTTCATTCGGAAATCCAGCTTACTGTTTTTTATACAATATCAACAAAAATAAACAGTATTAAAGAAGAAAATGCCAAGTTCAACATCAAGATTAACAAATATAGTAGTTAAAATTATCGAGTGTTTTATTGGTTAAAATGAAATTTTATTAGAAAAATATTTACAAATACTATTGCTCAATTTTTTGCTGGTTTAAGCCCCACCTATCTCGTATTTTTTCTTCAATTTTTGTAAAAACCACTCTGTCAAATATCAAACCTATTGTAAAAATTACTATCATTGTAGCAATTATTTGACTCATATTAGAGAATTCTCTTCCTACTGAAAGAATGTAACCTAATCCTACAAGGGTCGTAATTAACATTTCAGCTCCTACTAGAGCATGCCAAGCAAACGACCAGGCCTGCCTTATTCCCATTATTAACGTAGGAGTTGCAGCTGGAATCAATACATATCTAAAGAGTGAAAAGCCTTTTGCACCCATATTTCTGGCCGCGCGAATATATATTGGTGGAACATTCCTAAGTCCACTATAAGTTGAGAGCATTACAGAAAAAACAGAACTCATTACAACCACAAAAAGTATTCCAAAATCATTGAATCCTATCAATAATATTGCAAATGGAATCCATGCAATACTCGGAAAGGATTGTAGTCCTACGGCAAATGAACTCATGGTTTTTCCAAATTGTTGAAATTTAATCATGAGCAATCCTGTGATCAATCCAAGAGTAAGAGATAGCATAAACCCTAAAAACAATCTCCATAATGTGAAAGCCGTACCTTTAATTAAGGTAAAATCCAATAATAATTCGGTAATTGTTTGGCCTACGGCAAGAGGCGAGGGGAGAGATAATTTTGGCAATATTTCGGACATGTAAACTAATTGCCATAATGCTAAGAATACACTGATGAAAATAACTAAACTTAATGTATCTTTGTTTATTATTTTATTTACTATTTTTTTGCTTAAGCTTACCTTTTTCTTAATGCTTTTTATCTGTGTTTCCAAACTTTGCAGACCTTACACTTCATATATTAAGTGGTATCGTAAAGATCAGCTGTAATCTCATTAATTATATTCTTTATTGAGAGATTATCACTTCTTTGATCCTTAGGGATATCAATAACATATTCTTTCTTTATACCATAGAGTCGTGGAGACATTACAATAACCCTATCTCCTAGTAAGACAGCCTCATTTATATTATGGGTAACAAAAAGTATAGTCTTTTTAGTTTTTTCATGTAGATCTAAAAGTTCTCTATATAAAGATTTTTTAATCGTAATATCTAACGCTGCAAATGGTTCATCCATAAGTAGAATTTTAGGATTTAATGATAACGCCCGAGCGAGGGATACTCTTTGTTTCATTCCTCCTGAAAGTTGATGAATATAAGAATTAGAATAATCAGACAAACCTACGATATCCAGATAATGTTTTACTACTTTTTCTCGTTGATTTTTGGGAACTTTTGCCATTTTTAATGCAATTTCAACATTTTGGAAAGCAGTAAGCCATGGAAAAAGAGCAGATTCTTGAAACATCATTATCCGTTCAGGGTTTATATCTTTTACAGGTTTTCCGTTGAGTAAAATTTCTCCACCGTAAGAATTTTCAAATCCTGCAATTAAATTAAGAAGAGTGGATTTACCACACCCGGATTTTCCTAGAATTGTAACAATCTCACCGTCTAAAATTTGAATATTGACATTTTCTAAGACGATACTTGTTTCAGAATTTCTTTGTGTATATTTTTTGGATACATTCTTTAGGCTCAAAGATACTTTTTGTCTAGGATATTGATTTTTGATCTGCATCATATCCCTTTATTAGCAATTTATTATATTTAATTGGTCTTAAATATGCTTAATACTATTATTATGGGTAAAATTTGCATACAAGTTGGCAATTGTAACAAATTTTTTGTTTGTGCTTATCTCCTTATCATTGTGGGGGTGTTTGTCATATAATTCATATCAAAACAATTTTTTAGATTATGGTATGTTCATTATTTCTATATGTTATAAAAGATGATAAATTAGAAAAAATAGGCTACAACAGTAAAAGACCATTATGTTATATTGTTTATTCCAATTATATACATATTATATGCAAATTTTTCACATAATAATAATTTTTTACATGTTTAATAATTCATTAATATCTAATTAATTATACAAAGAGTGTTTGCTTAACAAAATATTAACTTTAGATCGTACAGATAATGAAAAACCGCGTCTTGAAGGTATTACCTCCATTATAGATAAATTACAACCATTAGATATTGAGAATTTTAAAAACATAGTTTCATTTGTTGATTCAGTAAAAATACCTCAATCATGTTTTTTATTATACTCCCCTGCAGAACTTGAAAGACGAATAAAATTTTACCATGAACATAAGATCTCAGTTGCAATTGACAGTAAAATTACAGATTACGCACTAGCAAATAATACTCTAAATGAATACCTTCGTGAGCTATTGTCAATTGGAATTAATATTATAGAAGTAGAACTCAATATGAATAATAGTTTTGAGGATAATCAAAAGATTGCTGACATTTCAAATTCTTTTGATTTAGAAGTACAATGGAAATTTAACAAAAAAAATTCAGGTAACAATATATATAATGAGAACATTTTCGAAAAAATTCGAGAATTATTTAAACTTAGCAAAACAAAGATAATCCTAGAAATAGATCAAAAATTTGATCTAAATATTTTTAATAGAAACACTAATTGGAAACTTATTTCCTCTTTAATATCAACCTATTCTCAAAGTAATTTTATATTTGAGACTGACATCGAATCCCTACAAATAATTTTAATTTCAAAATTCGGTGAAAGGATAAATTTAGGTTTAATTGACCCTTTTCAAGTTGGGTTAATTGAATGGAGTAGAAGAAAAGATTATTCGAAAGTGGAAAAATCTTCTGATCAGCATACAACTTTAAATGTTAGGAATATCTTAGGCGGCCCATCAGTAAAATTTATTTATTTTATAATAAAATCTTTCCATCCTATTGATCAGACTGAATTAATGCGTATTAGCGAACTACCAAGAAGAACTATACAAGCATCAATAAGTGAGCTAAAATTTCAGGGAGTGATATTCGAGATTTTAGATCCTAAGGATGCTAGAAAAAAAATATATGAACTTAGTTCTCCTGCAGGATAAATTCAATATCTTTATTCAATATCGTTTTCTTCAATAATTAACCATTTAATTACGTTATATTACTTTAGTTATATGTTAAATGTTGGAAAAGATCGCATATACTTGTTAAATTTTTCACATTTAAGAGCATTATTATAACGACTTTATCTAATTAGCCTAATGGATAAAAAATATAGATCCACTACAAGTATAATAATATCCCTTATTTTGGGAATAGCGATAATTTTCACCTTAGCCCAACAGTCATTTTCTCAGACAGAGGATAAAAAGATCTTAAAAATTGGATATTTTCCTAACATCAATCATGCTCAGGCTGTGATAGGTATAGGAAATGGAGATTTTCAAAAAGTATTAGGTACTAATGTAGAAATTAAGCCTTTTATATTCAATGCAGGTCCTTCCGCTATAGAAGCATTATTTGCAAAACAAATCGATGCTACATATGTTGGCCCAAATCCTGCTATTAATGGCTATGTGATATCTGAAGGAAAGGATGTAAGGATAATTTCAGGTGCTACTAGTGGAGGAGCAGTCTTTGTAATAAGAGGTGATACAGGAATTAATTCTGCCTCGGATTTTGCAAATAAAAAATTTGCATCACCTCAATTAGGTAATACTCAAGATGTTGCTTTGAGAAATTATTTATTAGACCATGGTTATAAGACAGTTGAAAATCAAGGGAATGTACATGTTTTACCAGCAAAGAATTCAGATATTTTAACATTATTTTTGAAAAAAGATATTGATGGAGCATGGGTTCCTGAGCCATGGGGAGAACGTTTGATTAAAGATGCAAATGGCAAATTATTTTTGGATGAACGTGATTTATGGGCTGATGGTAAATTTGTTACTGGGTTGATTCTTGTAAGAACAGACTACCTAAAACAAAATCCAGATGTTATTGAAAATTTACTCAAAGCTCATATAGACAAAACACAATGGATAAATAACAATAAAGAAGAAGCTGTTAAGACTTTTAATACGGAACTAAAAAAGATTACTGGACAGACAATACCAGAAGATGTATTACAACAATCACTGACAAGATTAGAATTTACTTATGACCCTATACAACAGTCACTTTATAAATCAGCTAATGATGCTTTTAAATTAGGATTCCTAGGAGATACAAATCCTGATCTATCTAATATATTTGATTTAAGTATACTCAATAAAGTATTAAAAGAAAAGGCTTTAGTACCCATAAACAGTTCTGCTATCAAAACAGTAGAATAAAATCCAATAAAATAAACTATACTAATACAAAATTTTTTATATATTTATGAAGATACATTTGATGAATATTGGAACTTGGTTCTGTTTACTTAACATGAATTCAAATAATACATTGAATAAATTTTAGTTTTTGGTTACATTACAATAACTGTATGTGTTCTGTACCTTTTAAATAATCACATACACAGACATTAGAAATAGAGCGTACATAGCTATAACTCTTACTGCTTAGCTTAACAGAGACCGATTTAAACTATATTAATTTGTTAATATTGTATAACCAGTCTTTTAGATTAAAAAATAACCATTTACGTCTTACAAACTTTTCAGTTTTTTCTAATTTTATAAATAAATTCTTTAGAGGTCAATTAGGGAATATTAACGCTTTTATTTTTTCCATATTTGCATCATTATTTGTGATCAAATCTAATTATTTTGCATTTTTTGCAATAAAACTTACTCGTATCAATTACTTCTAATTTTCCATGACATTTATTACATAAAAGACGCTTTTGGTCATCAAATTTCTTTTTGATCATATTAATGACAAAGGGAATAACAAATGTAATTAGAACATAACCCATTAATCTCATTAGTAGACCATTACCTGATCTAAAGTAATTCATGTATCTCTTCATACATCTAATATATTTTTAGATTAGAAATAGGTTATATTAAAATTTTTAATTTATAACAATTAATATGTTTTGAAGTTAACTATTATTAAGAGAATATTTTTTTATTTCTTGGCTTATAGGTGGCAATCATCAAGTGACCTTCTAAGTTTCCTATGAGACCCACTCATGTACAAGATCTGGTTTAGTCATAACCTGAGCCTATAATTTTTCTAATGAGAAATCTTTTAGATTAATTGTTCATTAATTGAAACTCCATAGATAGACCATATTCTGGTAATTCTTTCTTAGCTCTTACTTTTATTAGATATTATAACAATTCTTTTGTTAATTTCCATTACAATAGTATTACCTAGGTTGAGATATTCTTACTACATTTTGTTATACGTTATTGATTCAAAATCATTAAGTTATTAAGCATGTAATATACTGATATACTATTTTTGAAATTATACAAAAAAATGATACTACTTTCCTTTACAAAGAATGACGTTTAATAACCTAATCTTAAAAATACGAATTTTACTAAAAAAAGCGGGAATGTTCATAAAGAATGTCCTTATATACAAAAACAAATATTAGTTTTGTTTGTTTGAATTTTGTGTATTCTTGTGATATTAATTAATCCAATTAATGCTCTATTATGGGCAATTAGACGTAATCAACGTGATGTCATTAATTTATATAGTTCCTTATCGCCGCTCATGTCTATTACAACAGGCAGCTATATGCTTAATTTTGGATATTGGTCAGATGGAATTAAAAATCCAATAGAAGCACAAGAGCATCTCTGTAAAATGATAGGGAAATTAGCAGAACTTGAATCAGCTAAAACCCTTGTAGATGTTGGAAGCGGTCTCTCTTCTCCTGCAATATTTTGGAAAAATGAATACCCATTATTAGAAATTTATTGTATTAATATTAATCACGACCATCTTATTTTTGCCAATAGACTAAAGAAGAATTATTTTGATCAAAAAAATTCAAATAAAAAATTCGAAAAGGATATTTCTCTATTTAACTGTACAGCTATTAAGTTACCATTTAATAAACTATCGATTGATAGGATAATAGCTTTAGAATCTGCTCAACACTTTAGGCCATTAATTGAATTCATTAAAGAAGCAAGATATATATTAAAACAGGATGGAATTTTTGTTATTGCAATACCAGTTATCACGAATTTGTTAAGTCCGATCCAAAATTTAGTTAAACTAGGAATTCTTTCTTTTACGTGGGCATCAGAACATTATTTGCTAAATGATATTTTAGATATTGTAGAACATGAAAAATTTAAGATTATTGAGATTTTAAATATTGGTCCGTTAGTATACAATCCTCTATCAGAGTACTATATAAGGAATAGAAAGATTTTACTTAAAAGAATTACTTCTGAATATGGTTCATTTCTTGAATATATATTATTCAAGTCCATATCAAAGATGGACAAATTATCCAAAGAAAAAATAATTGATTACGTAATTATAAAATTAAAAAAGATGTAACTACAAAAACAATTTATAACATTAATTCCTCTTATTAGTATATTTATATATTTACTGATTGAAGAATATAATATCAATTAAAATTATAATTAGTTATGAGTTTGAAATTTGCAATCTATTCAATAAAACTCTGGAAACACATCGAAAGTATTTGTCTTTCTAGATCACTTTTTCTATTATAACTTTAATGTACAACTAGATTCAATTTTAATATTCTTAATTTTATAATAAAATGAATAAATATATCCATAAAAATGTTCCAAATTAATAATTATTATTTTTAGTTTTATTATTATCAGTTTTTTCCTTTATTTGAAAATAGCATCTAAACCATCCACTGGCATATTTTGCTACCTCTTCCAATTTCCCTGGTTCCTCAAATAAATGGCTTGCTTGAGGAATAATAATTATTTTTTTCTTGCCTACATTTATCAATTGTTTCTCTATTACTTGTCGATTCCATTCAATGACAGGATGATCATTCTCCCCAACTAAAAACAAAGTTGGGCATTTGATTTCCCTTAATGAAGTATATTTTAAAGCGAGATCTACTCTCCCCCCTCTTGAAACTATAGCATTTATATTATCAGATCTTTTGTCAGCAGCAATTAAAGCTGCTGCTGATCCTGTACTTGCACCAAAATAACCCAATTTTTTATTGAAGGTATTCAAGTGATTATCTTGATTTAAGATCCAGTCTGTGACGGCAATTAATCTATCACCCAAAAGTGAAATATTAAATCTATATTCTTTTGTAACAACATCTGTTTTTTCTTCTCTCTCTGTTAAAAGATCTATTAATAGAGTCGCAACACCATCATTATTTAAAACTCGAGATACATATTGATTCCTAGGACTAGATCTGCTACTACCACTTCCATGAGCAAAGATTACTAAACTTTTTGAGGATTTAGGAATATTTAAATTTCCTTCTATTTTTTCTCTAGACTCTTTATTTATTGGTATCCTTACTATATTTCCATTTTCCAACGAATTACTATTTATGATAATAATATGCAAAATAAATATCATTTTGCTTAATAAAATTCATATGTTAATTCCTAGCTCTTCATTTGCCTCCATAGTTATAATGGCATTGAGATACCAGGGAAGATTGAAAAAAAAAGTGATTAATCTTCGAAGAAAGGTCTAAACTGAACATCAAAACCTGGAGAGTTATTTGCAATTGCTTTATTGCAATAATTTTGCATATTTTGTCCTGCAACTCTGAATGTTCAATCAATTTCTTTTTACAAATAGGACACATATATTTATGGTTCATGCTCTTATCACAGATGAAAAGGTTAACAATTATAAAAAGACATTCCCAATCCTGCAACAAAAAACTGCGAATTTGAGTCATTCTATTATAGGATATCGGGGTAGCACTTAGCATACTCATATTGATTTTTATCTCATGTAACAAGAAGGTCATTCATTGTGAAAAAGAGTTTTATAAAATGATTCTAGCATATTTACTTTTTTAACAATCTTTTGCATTTGTAATAGAATCAGGTATCGTATTTTCTTCTGTTATGAACTAGCAATAACTTATAACTTTAGATTTCAAACTTTTATAATAAATCCAAGCAAGATTTAATTATTGATATGTACAAATAATTTATTTTCAGTTGCTAAATCAATGAAACATCATATAAATAGTTAAATTCCTAACTCAAAATTATTATTTATAATTCAACTAATAAAGAATTTGTAGATCTTGGAGATTTTTTGTTTTAAGATTATTATAAATATTTTCAAAAGAAGATCGAAGATTATTATCAATTTATTTTAGACGATCGTAAACTTCATTTTAAATTGATTCTTAGTAGTTAACGAAGTTACCTTATAATTAAATAAGGGAACTGTCTCCCTTTTTAGTATGTCTAAAGGAAAAAGTAAATCAAAACTCTTAAGCTTATTCAACTTCAAAGAAAAGCTTTCTAAACATAAAGGTGATGATCAAGTCACCAAGTGTAAGGAATGTAAATTGGAATTTAATACCAAAGAACGAATGAATGCTCATAAAAAAATTGCACATTCAGGAAGAGGAGATAAAAAGAAAAAGCAGCATTAGATTAGTTTTTTTAGCTAAACTTAATAAGATTTATAAATCTTTGATTAATTGTATTTGAACGAATTGACTGTAAATATTATTTCAATATAAGGTATAGTGTATTCACACTAATAGTAAAGTCCACTTGTAATATCTCAAATGTAATTTACCTTATTGAATGGATAACATTCCTAAATTTATAAGTTCCATTATTTTAGAATTTTTCATTCATTTATTCATTTTTTCGTTACTTTTAATAGACGTTAAATAAATGTCATTCAGAGTTAGAAATTTAAAATTTGTCGAATTATATTTGGCTGTGATATATTTAGATTTTTCATATCACATATATTTATCTCAATTATTTAGAAATAAAACAATATTATCTTAGTATTGTAGATAATTCCCATTATAATATAGAATATATATTGTTGCTATTCCTATATTTTACTTACATTTTCCTCCTAAAATGTTCTTAATTTGAAAGACTAAATCGGTATTAATCTTAAGAGCTAAAAAATAGTTAAATTACAATAAAGAAGTTGACTGAAGGATATCCAAATGTTATAATTTTTTAGCTTTTAAATTTAAGGAAAATCTTATGAAATTTTTCTTACTATCCATTCACTATCAAAAAATACCATAGAAAATTTCTATCATTGAATCTTACATTTAAATATAATGTAACTTTTTTACTATATTTAATTCAAAAAATAGTAACAAAAAGATTTTAAATATCAATGCTACTATACAGATATTGTTAAAATTCGTAGCTTAAAAATCAGGTGTAGTATCATCCTAGTGCTGTTACTTAGCATTCCGTTAATTGAAAAAAGCGTTACAGCCCAGAAGATTATTGATAATGAAGTATTATCCCCTAATAACGATGATAAAGGTAATAGCAATGGTGAAGGTAATAGCAATGGTGAAGAGAAATCTAATCTTAATGAATTTGCAGAAAAACCTTTGGTACATGTATCAATAGAAGGAACAGAGATCAACGATAAGATTAGAGGAGGAGATGGTAATGATGTTATGTCAGGAGAGGATGGTCAAGATACCCTCCAAGGACATGCTGGAGATGATGAGATTGATGGAGGTAAAGGAGAAGATAACATTGATGGAGGAATAGGTGATGATGAGATTGATGGAGGAGATGATCAAGATACCCTCCAAGGACATGCTGGAGATGATGAGATTGATGGAGGTAAAGGAGAAGACAACATTGATGGAGGAGAGGGAGATGATGGTTTGAATGGAGGAGATGAAAATGATGACATTAAAGGAGGAATAGGTGATGACGAGATTGATGGAGGAGATGGTAGTGACGTTGTAGACGGAGGAGATGGGAAAGATAAATTGAAAGGCGGAAATGATGCTGACAGATTTGTTTGTGATCAAGATGACAAGATTAGTGATTATAATTCCCTTGAAAATGATATTATTATGGGAGAATGCGAATATGAGGATAAAGGATTAATACCTAAACCTCCCTTAGAAAAAAGTCCTTTTCCTGCAAGCTCAGGAGCTCCAAATAGCCAAGATAATAATAACTTCAAGAGTTTTGACTCCAAGGATTCAGAAGCTCCAAACAGCCAGGAAAACTTCTTCAAGAAATTTATGTCAAAATTTATTGATACCGATGTTCCACAAATATTAAGATAAACAATTCATTTTATAATTTATATAAACACGGTAATAAAATTAATAAAAGTTTTAAGTAATGATCAATGACTATTTTTATGGTTTACAAATACATCCACATTATAGGGACGTCTCCTAATAATATAGATGATGCAGTTAAAGAAGCAGTTGATGAAGCATCAAAAACAATAAATAATATAGAATGGGCAGAGTTGGGAAGGGTTACATTTAGAATACTAGATAATAAAGTTACCGAATTTCAAGCTGAAGTGAAGATAGGATTTAAAATTGAACGTAAAAATTAATTAAAATTTTAAATTTTGGATCTTGTAATGATCTAGAATTTCCATATTATGATATTTTTTTCTTCTTTAATAACACTATAACATTTTGTAGCTAAAATACCCGTATAATAAAAGAAATTTGACTCTATTCTAATTAATTAATATTGAGTGATGTTTATAAAAAATAATTTATAAAGTCAACAAAGCAATAGAAAATTTTCAAACAAAAATCTCAATATGTTCCTCTGAAATAAATAAAATAAAATGGTAAATTACCTCAAATAAAAATAACATCAATACGTCGTTGATCAACCATACCACCCATGGAATAAGTAACTTAGATGACCTCAAAAAAGAGAAATAGATAAAGGCATGTTATCAATGACTGATTTATTTGAACCAGTAATCTACTCCTTCCTAATCCAGATATGTATTAGAAACATCATTTTATAGATAATTAAATTTAACAAGACGATTTTATAATACCTAGTTATTATAAGCTTATTATTATAAGGAAATAAAACAAATCAAACACTATGATATTAGGAAATGCTATTAATTCTGCAGTTACAGATCAAAATTAGGCATATCTTGCAATATAAATTATATCAGAGAATAAAACCATAAAATGTATTTGGGCAGGAGGTTGGATTTTGTTCTGATAATTTTTCTTTTTATAAACATTCAATTAATTTCTCTTTGTATGAATTGACAACCACTATTTTTAGAGGAAATTTTTAAACTTTTACAGACTATCTCCTTAATCTCGAAATGAAAATATAGAGAAGTGCTATTATTTCAAATCTACCCAATACCATATTAATCGACAAGATGAGTTTTGATATTAAATCCAGGTCCACAGTAGTTATTCCAACTGAAAGACCGGTATTAGAAAGAGTTGATGACGATTCAAATAATGCATCCACAAAATCACTTTTATTAAGGTGAGAAATAGCAGTTGCACTTCCCAAAGAGAGTATCACAAATAATATAATTACAAAAATTGCATCTCTAAAAGCTTTATCAGACAATAACGATAGTTTTTGATTATCACGATATACTCGATCATTTTTTGATTTCAACAAATTTTTTTTTGGGATTGAGAATTTTTGGCCATTCCCATGTTTACGGAATTGAATTGCAGTTGACGAAATTGATAATGGGGTAAACGCATCAGACATTGATAAAAATATTGTATTGCCTTTTAATTTCTGAAAGATTAATAATAATCTGGCTATCTTTATTCCGCCAGCAGTTGAAAATGCTGTTCCACCGACCAGCATGACAAAAATAAGAAATAGTTTCCCTTCTAAGGATAAAGAGGATAGATTAATAAATGAAAATCCGGTTGTTGTAGATGCACTTACAACATGGAATACTGATGTAAGCCAATCATGTGTTGAAATGGAAGGTTCTATTATTATAAATAAAAATGCAAAAAGTAATACACAAAATAGATAGACAATTATTTCCATACTTAATCTTCGAGTTCTTACCTCTTTACTAAAAATACCATAATGAAAACCAAATGGGAATGCAGCAATCAGCATTCCTACCATAATCAGTATTAGCTGATAAGAATTAATAGAATTGAAAATTGAAGAATCAGGAATAAAACCTCCTGTAACAAGAGTTGTAAATGATAAAGATACAGCATTGATCAACTGTATGTTACCCATAAAAAATATTAATAAAATAAAAATAAATGTATAGATTACAAAGATAAAACTAATAGTAGACAGTAATTGCTTAAACTTTAGAATTCCCCCTCCTATCATATTTCTCATCGTAGCCAATTTGGTTTCAGGATAATACAAAGCCATCACCAAATAAACAAAACTTAATCCACCCACCCATTGGGTATAAGATCGATAAAATACGAAGCTTTCTGGTAGTGATTCAGGGTTTTCTATTGTAGAAATACCTGTAGTTGTATAACCAGAAGAACTTTCTAGAATTGAACTTACAAAGAGAGATAAATAATCAAAATTTATTTCAAATGGATTGACATAGATATAAGGTAAACTTCCATAAAGGCTTAACAGTGTAAAACTCGATACCACAACAATAGAAGACTGCTTCAAGTTTAACGTACTTTTTTCTCCTAATGTATTCAGAAGAAAACCAGTCAAGGACATTGAAACAACTGCTAAATAAATGGATGTTGCAGATTCTAATTCATTTAATAATGTTCCAAATATTGCAGGAACAATCATTAATATTCCGGCAAATTGCATAATGAAACCTAGATTTCCAAAAATTGGCTTGTAGTTTTCTTTTATTGATACTCTGTAATTTTTAAAAGTTTTTTCTATTACTGAATTTCGAATTGCTTCTGCGAGAAATTTCTGTGTAACAACTCCTATAATTTGAGCACTTTTATTATGAGAATCAACTATTGGGACTCGTTTAATTTTTCGAATTCTCATTAATTCTATAGCTTGTTTGAAAGTTGCGGTTCTATTTAAGGTCAAAATTGGAGATGTCATTATAGATTTCAGAAAAACTAAATCAGAGTCATCTCCTTTTATTACGACCTTCTCTAGAATGTCACTATCAGTCACTATACCAACAGGTTTTCCATTAGATGTAACAATAATCGTTTGAATGTTTTTTGGTTGGGTAAGTTTTACTGCATTGGCTACAGAAACATTTTCATCAACCATTACAAATTGTTTACTAACATATGACGATACGGTGCGTTCTAATGGTTCAACCATAATAATCCTTTCAGACTTTTTTTTAATACAATAATAACTATTAAGAATGTTATGTCATGATCTTAATTCAAGTATCCTCCATAGTAATAATTTCGGAAATCTTGACGCAGGATTTTAAATTCAACCTTCGAAAACCTGCTTCTTTGAGTATTTCAACTGCTTTCTCCTTTCCTCACATTGCACGAAGTACTATTCCATCTTGAGCATGCGATACACTCATACAATGAAGACATGATACGGCTTAAAGAAAGTTCCCACTGGCTGACCTATATTATTTTGAAGGAAAGATGACGAAAGATATCTTGCATCAAAAAAATTCCCTCATGATGTTTCAATAAACATACAATATTTCTTAATACAGTTGAAGGATCAGCTTGATCGTGGAAGGCATCAAAGGTCTAATTAAACTAAAAGATAGACCTTTTTGAGGGATCTAAAATTTTGATACATCCTTTACATCAAATTCAACATTTTTATTATCATATGTTAAAGATTGAAATTGTGCGTTTTGTATTGCTTCTTTTGAAATGTCATAACCTGTAACTTACTGTGGGGGAATTGATTTGCCAGTATAATCATAGCCCGACCATTACTAACAAGCAATGTCAAGAACAGTAATTCCTTTTTTAAGTCTGTCTTCAAGTGCAATTACTAGAGGAAATTATAGACTCAAATAAACTAAACTGTACTATTTGAGCACTTCCTTCTTCCATTACTTAATTAACCGTTTTGTACGATGAATATGGAAGACAAAACCCTCCTCCTCCTTCTTGAAACAATTTACAATTTCATCTTCAACCTGACCTAGTACTGATATCCAATGCATGGAAGCAGCAAAATTGTAGATCTTGGTTTGTCGGGTTAGAAAATCTACATTTTCCTTTGGCAAAATACAGATCGGTGATTACATCCACCCTATATTCCTGAAATCATAAGGTAGCTAAGTTTTGATGAACATCCCTGTTATTTTATATTACACTCTGAGGTGTCTATTTTTATATTTTCTACACATCTAATCTAGCACCATTCACGGTATAATTTATTTCTCATCATATACGAATCACTTCCTGAGACATCTCTTACAAAATAAATTAAGAACCACAAAAAACTATTACAACAGATTTACAATGGAATTTGATGGGAATTTGAAAGAAATTTACAATCAATGGATAACAGAAGAATTTCATTTAGGTTTATAAGTAAAGAGTATAAGACCAATAAAAAATATTAATTAATAATTAATAAAGTCTTCTTTAAATCTCATCACTTCATTTGGCATTAAAAAATTTTAAATTCAATATTATGACCATTAATCATAAATTGAAGTTCTATTTTAGACAAATAATACAATCTAAGCAAAAATCGATAACTAAAATAATTATTCATTAAATAATAATTACTAAAAGTCAAATATTAAGAATTTATTTGACAAAATACCGTCTCATTTTGATTTATTTTTTTCTTGATCTTGGGTTATTTCTCCTTCATTCTCTTCAAAATCATCATCTTCGTCCTCTTCAAATTCATCAGCTTCATCATCTTCAAGCTCCTCTTGCTCGATATCTTGTACCTGATGCGTTTCATCTTTTATTTCATCCTTTTGACTATTATCACTCATTATAGTAATAGGATAAATCTTCTTAATAACTTTTTAAAGTAGGTTAGGCTTTTAGCAATTGTACTTTGTATTTCTTAGTTTCATATTCTTTTGTCGTGAAAATAAAATTTAATATTAGGGAAACTAACTAGTAAATCCTGAATTTTAAATAACACATTTCATTTCTTTGATCTAGATTCTTATGCATAGTTCTACTAATTCTAAGAATATAATAAACATATAACTTGATAAAATACATTAGCATATCTCTTATATTGTCCTAACAATGTAATAAAAAAATTCTTTCTAAAAAAGAGAAAAAAATTTTATGATAGATTGACTTAGATTGAATTCTAGGTTGGTAGGTATATTTAAATAATTAAAAATTAATGTTGATTTATTATGGATAAGAAGGCTTTTACAAAAACATATAAACATTACCTAATTTGTTCTATAATAGGAACTATTTTGTTTCTAACACTGACAAGTTTCCCTATGTCAATGTCACAAGAATCATCAGCAGGTTCAATGCAAAATACGACAGATATTGCTTCACTAAACCTTTCTGACAAATCAAAAGAAATGGTACAAATAACCAAAACAGCTACATCTTCATTCAATATAATCAATCACAGTACTGGATTATTAGGAACATTTGATAACTTATACACCATCACAGGAAGTAGTGATTCTCTATACAAATCTAAAGATCTCATCATAACCATGATAACAAGTGATTTTGATAAATCTCCTACAATAGGATATGTTAGAGCAGCAGACATAGAGCATGTATTCGATTTATCTAATGAATCAAATTCTCTACCCTCAGCATTACCTAATCCTTTTGCAGACGAACAAACAATTAATTCAACACTTTCCTTGGTTATATCAGATGCTATTGATTCAGCACAAGGCATTGGTTTCACAACTGTTGCAATACAATGCAATTTTGGAATGAACATTATGGATTGGAAATGCAAGGATCATGGAATTTATGGGTAGATTTTTAATTTCTTTTTATTTTGACATCGAGTATTACCTAGATCAAAGCATATATAAAAAATAAAGGGTACTGTATCAAACTTACATACAAACTTGATGTTTGATGTTCTCTTTTTCCAAATAAGTTTTTTAATTGTATTTAAACCAAATAAAAAATAATTTCAAAGTAGGAAAATTAGTTTGAATATTCCTTTAATACCAAATATTCTCCATACCAATACGTTAATAATAAACAAATAGTTTTAATATTCGAATTACATTCGATATTTAATGAACTTTTTTCATCATAAAAAATTTGTCTGTGAACAAGACAAAGAAAAATTTGAAACTTATGAAGAATTAATTGATCATTCAAGACATGTCCATCATATTACAATTTTAAAATGTAATGGATGTGGGAAGGAATTCATACATGAAAAAGATAGGTTACATCATGTAAGAGAAGAGCATGAGAAGGAACTGGATAGGAGAGAACATAAAGATGAATATAAAAAAGTTGTCAAAAGTACACAAGAGGACATCGATGAACATTCTAAAAAGTTTAGTGATAATTTTTAATTTTTTTGAAATTCATTTATACATACAATTCGTGTCTAATTAAATCTTAAATTTTAATAACGATAACATAGATGTACCAAACTAATATGTAAAATGTATAAGAAATAATAAGAGGTGAGGACTATCAATAACCTCTTGAATAAAAATGAATTAGAAATATAAAATCTATTACTAGATCACGATCAATAATAAGACAGCTTAGGAAGGATTTGGAGACCTGTGAGCAGTTTGGAGACGCAAGAACAGCAGTTTTTCTTACAGCAGTTATGGAAAAACACGAAAAGATGGCATGGATGTTAAGATCATTTATAGAATTACAAAATCATTAAATTTTTTTTATACTTTCACTAACATTAATGTGCTTTACTAAATAGAGAGTTTACGATCAGATCTGGATCTCCTGTTTAAAAGTTCATTAACAATTAATCAAATGATCGTAAGTCTTCATCAGGAGTAAGCGGATATTGATCTTCAAAACGGAAACTATCATCTAATGGAGAATCAAATGATCTTAAGTCTTCATCAGGAGTAAGCGGATATTGATCATCGGATGAAGGGGAATCAGGGAAATCACCATATGGCATGTCATAAGGTAAATCATAAGGTATCGATGGCGATGGTAATGGATAATATGGAGATTCATATTGAGAGGGAGAAGGATAATAAATAGAAGGATTTCTATCTGAACCACTATTAAATAGAATTACCAAACCTATAATCACTATCAAGATAAATATTATAACTAAAAATTTTTTTTGAGGGTGAATCAATCTGAATAGATGATCATTAATAATTGTTAATCATTATTAATATTTCCCTTTGCTACATTATTTAATAAATAAAATAGATATTACAGATACTTTCTCACCCTCAAAATTGACAGTTAAAATAAGAACCAATTACATTTTATTTGAGATATAAAAATATTACCTTACTGATAGGGAAATAATAGAAAAGGATAAATCAAAATAATTATAGTTAATCAACATCACATGGAATTTTTTAGCAAAATAAAAAAAACTTTAGGGATTTTGAATAATGACAATGACAAAAATAATAACAATATCGATAATCCATTTATTGACAGCGAGTCAATCGCAGCTTTATCATTGGCATGTATAAAACTGGACGAAAATCTAGGTATGAAAAGTACTGGCAAATGTGGAATTTTTGTCAAGAGTGTAAACTCTGAAACTTTCAAACAGATGAAAGAGCATGTGGATAATTTTTTAAAAATTGTAATAGATAAAAAAAATATTAATTTTGATGTAACATTTGAATCAAAAATAGATAATTATGGCTATCTATGGTTTATTATAAAAGGAAAATCAATAGAAGAAATAGTGGCAGTAATAAATGCGATAGGAGATCTTATCCATGAAAAAGGTTTTTCACGACAATTATTAGCAAATATATTTGAATTTTCAAGCGGATATGGTACAAATAATAATGATACTGTAAACAATAACCAATACTTGATATATAATTATAAACTAGACAAATTTTATCCATTTGTTCCATTTTCTACATCACCAGATAATAAAAAAAGAAATCATGATCAAGAATTTAGGATAATGAAGGAAATATCAGACACAATAAAGGTAGAAGAAAATCCTTCTTTATGGTATCCTATCTGGAATATTCCATTTTAAAAAAGGATAAATATGATATATATGTAAAGATAAAATCATCTTTATTGCATAAATCCTTATAACAGATATAAAATACTGTTAAAATATATGTATAAAAATATATTAATATTATATTATTTATTAAAAATAATAACATAAAAATATTTATTAGTAAAAGTAATGAAAAAACTAGAAAATAAAAAACGATTTGACTGAAAAAACTTAAATAATATAAATTATCATCCTTCAAACTATAATGACTGATGTTGCAAAAATAATAGAAATTGTAGGAAGTTCGACCCAAGGTTGGGAAGATGCCGTTCAAGTTGCTATTACTGAAGCAGGTAAAACAATACAGGGAATTACTGGATTAGAGGTAATTGATATGACTGGAAAAGTGGATCCTTCTACTGGAAAAATCGAAATATATCGGGCCACTGTCAAAATCGCCTTTGGTGTAAAACATTCATAAATTTCATCCTCTTTTTTTTGATATTTAATAGGAAAATTCTAGAAATAGAGAATCCTTACAAAAATATTTCTCCAGTAAAGCATTTTTGCTAGAAAATATTAAAAAGATAATATAACTAAGATAAATTCCTAAATAAAAATAAAATTGTATGCAAGAGAGACGATTAAAAAAAATAAATTTTTGATTATATAAAGGATTTCTTACGTTTATTATTTAAATATAGTCTATAAAATAAATAAGCTCCCCCAATTATAACAACTATTATAACCAATTGGGTCAAAAATTTTAGTAGTATTAAGCCCACAATAATTAATAACACAATAATAAGAGCATTCATAATAAAAGATTTATTCATAATAGGATAACAATTTGCATTTTTCTATTATTATACTTTGCTTTTAACTTCCTAAGCTTAATAATATGTTACTTTTAATAGATTTCTCAATCCTAAAATTATTAATTGAAAGTAATAATAAAAGATATTATAAGATCGTAATTTTCATTAATATTTTTTATATATAAAATACAAAACTAGATATTTAAAATTATTCCTTTTTCACTAAAAATTTTGTTGTTTCTTCAATAAAAGGATCTGAATCTAAAATGATAGTATCAGATTTAACAAATTATTTAGGCATCTATGATTGTTCTTTTAACTTGATTAAATTGATGATTTTGTGTTACTTTTTCATATAGTTCTGTTTGAGTAGTAAATGTATGGCACTTGATCATTGATATTATTTTATCTTGAATCAAATCGACTATTGTTGAATTATCAAATTCATCAATTATGTCTAATGTTTCTGAACTAACTTACATTGTCATTTACCAGATATTCTCACAATAAGATCAGTGCTATTCATACAATTTTAGTATTTTATCAATAAAATAAAAATTAAGTTTTACCGACTTCAGTTTTTAATTTTGTTAATTCTTCTTCGACAGACCTATCTATAGAAACTTTATCGAGTTCTTTTTCAATATCTGCATTCCCAGCAGGATAAGATGTTGTAATGTCAGTTAGAGTTCCTGAATCTATCATTTCATCTAAAGCCTGTGCCTTAGCCTTCATGTTTTCTGTCTTTTCTTCTACCCTGTTTAACACCATACCAAGGTCATTCATTTCTTCTGATATCCCTGTCATATTTTCCTTGATCTTGACTTGAGCTTCAGCAGCTGAATATTCTGCTTTTATCATTTCTTTACGTGTCTTGAATTCTTCTATTTTAGAAGAAAGTCGTCTTTCAGCATCTTCCAATTTATGTTGTTCTTTTTCTATATCCCCAATCTGTCTTTCTAATTCTTTAATTTGTGAAAGGAGCAAATTCTTTCGTTCTAGTGCTAATCTTGCTAAATCTTCTCTATTTGATTCTAGTGAACGACGAGCTTGTTGTTCTAACGTAGAGATATTTGTACTAAGTTTTGCTTTTTGTATTTCAAGTCTTTTTTTTGAAGTAACGACCGTAGTTATATCACGTCTTAATTTATTTATCAATTCATGTTGTTTTTCAAAAGAATAATTTAGCATTTCATTTGGATCTTCAAATCTATCAGCAACAGAATGAGCTTTAGCTCTAAAAATCGATAAAAATCGTTCTAATAATCCCAATAAAGATAATAGAACAGTATCAAATATATTAATGTTATATCCATTCATGGCAATTGATAAGGTAAGCGCTAGTAAATTTTATATTTAATACCTATTCTATGCAAATGTTTTTTTTATTTCTTATAACTAGTAGTAGACATTCATATTCTCACTCAAATTAATATATGACAATAATTATAAGCCCAGATAGTTTATGATAAAATTACAAATAATATAATTAATTGAATATGGAGAACCAAAATATGATTTTTTAATTTTGGTAACAAAAACTGTAACAATATTTTTGGAAATAATTAGTTACAATTTAATATATCTAGATTCCTCATACAAATATTTTTATAAAATAACAGTCAAATATTCGCCCTTAAATTAAGCTATTACTTAATTGACAATAGAACAGAGCATAATATCATAAATACAACTAAAAAAAGTAAAAAGATATGGTTATTTTATATAAGTGGGCTTTCCTTCACTATTGAGATAATCTCCATATGATAAGAAGAGAATCTGTCCTGTGTTATTAAATTTATTGTCTTCATATGAGTCTTTTATTTCAGACATATTTAATGCTCTATTCCATAATCTTATTTCATCAATATCTCCTGTAAAAAATTTGTCCTCATTTAAAGAATTGGCACCAATTCGTAATGGCTGATCCCCTGTATTGTCAGGT
>DASVEV010000004.1:0-15757 GCA_036380415.1 Nitrososphaeraceae archaeon | reverse complement strand
ATGAGCACAAAACAAATAAATGTAATACTATATGGAACAAATCAAAATATTTACTACAAGTATGAATCAAAATATTCTCAAAGCAAGTGGGAATACGAAAGTAATTTTGAAGGAGTGATTCCCAATTTACAAAGATTGTATAATATTACTGAATCAGAAAACAAAAGAGAAATGCTTGCACGATTTATGAATGAAAGAGTTTGTGATAAATGTTCTGGAAAGAGACTAAAGAAAGAATCATTATCTATAAAGTTATCTGAAAAATCAATAATGGACGTAGGAGATTTACCTATTGATGAATGCTACAATTTTTTCACTACATTAAATCTTGATTCTACAAAAAAGTATATTGCAAAAAATGTGTTGAAGGAAATCAGATCTCGACTGGAATTTTTAATTAATGTAGGACTAAATTATTTAACATTAAATAGATCAACATCTTCACTTTCGGGAGGTGAATCTCAAAGAATTAGACTTGCAACTCAAATCGGCTCTAACTTAACTGGTGTACTTTACGTTTTAGATGAACCAACTATAGGACTACATCAAAGAGATAATGATAGATTAATCAAAACTCTAAAAAGACTTAGGGATTTGGGCAATTCCCTTATAATTGTTGAACATGATGAAGATGTTATAAGAAATTCTGATTGGATTATTGATATCGGTCCTGGAGCCGGCATTCACGGTGGAAAAATAGTTGCTCAAGGAAATTTGAATGAAATTATAGAGAACGAAAACTCTTTAACTGGTCAATATTTAAAAGGAGAGAAAACTGCAACTCTCACTTCAAAAAAAAATCCAAGCACGAAGTTAATTACTATATACGGTGCAAAAGAGAATAATCTAAAAGCAATAGATGTAGATATTCCTATTGGCTGTATGACAATAGTCACAGGAGTTTCTGGTTCTGGAAAATCTACACTTATAAATGATATTCTTTTTAAGGCTGTATCTAGTTATTTTGGATCCAATGACATTCCTGGAAAACATGATTCCATAAGCGGTATAGACAATATTGATAAAGTTATTGGAATTGATCAATCTCCAATTGGTAGAACTCCTCGATCTAATGCAGCTACATATGTTAATGCTTTTACACCAATAAGGGAGCTCTTTTCTAAAACTATAACGGCCAAAGAAATGGGTTATAACCCTGGAAGATTTTCATTTAATGTAAAAAGTGGAAGATGTGAATCCTGTGAAGGCTGTGGAGTAAAGCGAATTGAAATGCAATTTTTACCTGATGTGTATGTAAGATGCAATGATTGTTTGGGGAAGCGTTATAATTCTGAAACATTGTTGGTCAAATACAAGGGTAAAACTATAGATGATATACTAAATTTGACGGTAGAAGAGGCGATGGACTTTTTCCAAAATATCCCCATCATCTACAAAAAATTAAAAACATTATTTGACGTAGGTTTGGGATATATTAAATTGGGTCAACCCGCTACGACTTTTTCAGGAGGAGAGGCACAAAGAATTAAACTTGCGGCCGAACTTTCTAAAAGGGATACAGGCAAAACTCTTTATATTTTGGACGAGCCAACTACTGGGCTTCATTTTGAGGATGTGAAGAAATTGCTTAGGATTTTGAACAGATTGACCAATTTGGGAAATACAGTTGTTGTCATTGAACATAATTTAGACGTTATTGCTAGTGCAGATTGGGTCATTGATTTAGGACCAGAAGGGGGAATTGATGGCGGACAATTAGTAATTGAGGGACCTCCAGAAAAAATAATAAATTATGATGACAAAAGTTATACTGCTAAATTTTTAAAGAAAAAGATATTGAATTCTAAGCCCATCGAGATAAATCGTTAAATAATTCGGAATGTCAACATTTAACCTTAACAAAGAGGGAAAAAAGATTCCTAGTTATCCTGGAATTTACTTAATGAAAGACGGAACAGGTAAAATAATTTACATAGGAAAAGCAAAAAATTTAAAAAATCGAATTAAAAGTTATTGCAATCTCAATCAGAACAATACCTTCAGTAATAAAGACAAAAATTTTTGGAAAACGCGGATATTGATAAATAAAGTACAGGATATTGAATTTATCCTAACCGATAATGAAACTGAAGCATTTCTTCTTGAATCAAATTTGATTAAAAGATATAGACCTGTTTTTAATATTGAGTTAAAAGATCAACAAAGATACACTTATTTAAAAATTACAGACGAAAAATTTCCTAGATTATTAGTTGCAAGAAGAAATAGGAATGGAGATTTTCAAGGTCCTAAAGGAGATATTTTTGGTCCGTTTGTTTATGGGAGTTCAAGATTCCTCTCTTTAGGAATTTTGAGAAAAATTTTCAAGATAAGGATATGTAATAGACTACCAAAAAAGCCTTGTTTAGAATACTTTATTCATAATTGTGATGCCCCATGTATAAATAAGATTAGTGAAGAAAAATATTTAAAAAATATTACAACATTAAAAAAGATTCTTAATGAAAAAAATGGACTAGAAAATTTTATTTCAAGTTTAAAAATAGAAATGGATGCTGAGTCAAAGAAACAAAATTATGAAAGAGCAAAGGAAATTCGTGATACTGTAAAAACTATAGAAAGTTTATTAATTAATCAAAAAATAGATTTAAAAAATAGAACTAACGAAGAATATATAGGTACAAAAACAGATACGTTATCAGGGGTGTCTCATATTCTTATCTTTAAAAGAATTAACGGGGTAATAAGTGACCAAAGGAGATATGAATATGAATTGGTTGGTGATAACAATTTTTCAACATTTTTACTTCAATATTACATGACTTCACCACAAATTCCTTATGAAATATATGTAAATGAAAATCCTGAATCGAAAACAACTTTAGAATCAGCGTTAGGAAAACTATCGAGTCATAATGTCAAAATTGTCAAGGTTACAGATTCTACTAATAATGAAAAAAAAGATTTAATGAATTTAATCTTGAAGAATTTATCAATTCAAGTTGAAAAAAAATATAATCAATCAATAATAGAACTAAAAAATATTCTCAATTTAAAAGAATTTCCATTCATCATTGACTGTTTTGATGTATCAAATTTTGGAATAACATATGCCGTTGGGGCATGCGTAAGGTTTGTTAATGGATATCCATATAAAAATGGATACAGGAAATTCAAAATAAGAACTTTACAATTTAAACAGGATGATTATTCAATGATAAAAGAAATAGTACAGAGAAAGTATTCTTTCAATAAAATTGAGCAAGAAGATGAAAAAATTAATAATAATAATAATAATAATTCTAATACCACTAATATAAATAATAATAAAATAGATAATGCTTTGCCGAATCTTATAGTTATTGATGGAGGAAAAGGTCAACTTAGCTCCGCAGAAATAGTATTAAAAAAGATGGGTCTGAATATACCACTTATTTCTTTAGCCAAAGAAAATGAAGAAATATATACAACTAGCTCTCCAGAGCCTTTGCAAATTTCAAAGAAGAATACTGCATTGCATTTACTTCAATCTGTAAGAGATGAAGCACACAGATTTGGTTTAGCATATAATATAAAATTAAGAGCAATAAATCTAAAATAATATTCCTTATTCCTCTACAAAAAAATTCATCTACATACATAAATAATCTTTATAAGCCTTATGATGAACAGATTTTAAGAGTATAGAATTAACTAATAAAACAAAAAAAGATAATTATCCATTTATTTATATCCTTATTTTATATGCCGATTCCTACAATAATAATTGCTGGGACTACCAGTGGAGTAGGCAAGACATCGATCACTTTAGGAATTCTTTATATACTAAAAAATCTTGGTTTTAAAGTTCAGTCTTTTAAAATAGGTCCAGATTTTATTGATCCCTCTTATCATCATTTTGTTACTAATAGTCCATCTTATAATCTCGATTCATGGTTAATGGGAAAAAAAGGACTAATCAATACTTTCGAGAAATACACAATAGGAAAAGATATAGCAGTTATTGAAGGAGTAATGGGTTTATTTGATGGGGCTGGCGGTAAAAATAATTTTGCAAGTACTGCTCAAATAGCAAAAATATTAAATTCTCCAATAATTTTAGTGATTGATGCCAGTAAAGCTGCAAGATCAATAGCTGCTATTGCATATGGATTTATGAAATTTGAGAAAGGATTAAAAATAAAAGGAATTATTCTCAATAAAATATCAAGTAACAGGCATTTTCATTTTATCAAAGATGCTTTCGAAAACAAAATAAAAATTCCAATAGTGGGCGTTATATATAGGAATCAGGAATTAATTTTTTCAGAAAGACATTTAGGATTAATTCCAAGAGAAGAATTAGATGATAAAAGAAAAAAAGATATACTAAATTCAGCCAAGATCTTATCAGAATCTTTAGATGCTGAAAAAATTGTTAGTTTAATTAGACCTCTACAAAATGAAAAAGTTAGAAAGAAAAAAATTGATCCCGTTAAAGAGCAAAATATGCAAAGTATCAAAATTGCGGTTGCATTAGACGAGTCTTTTAACTTTTACTACCAAGAAAATCTAGATACTTTACAAAAAAAAGGGGCACAACTTATTTTCTTTAGTCCTTTAAATGATCTCAGATTACCCGAAGAAGTGGATGGAATTATAATAGGAGGTGGATTTCCAGAGATATTAGCGAGAAATTTAAGTAGGAATCAGTCTATGATGAGGGCTATTAAAAAGATAGCTGAAAGCCAGATCCCAATATATGCAGAATGTGGTGGTTTAATGTATCTTTCTAAGTCTATAAAAGAAGGAACTTCAGGCTATAAAAATGAACAAATTCCGGAATCAAAAGTAAATTTCAATAAAACTTATAGAATGATTGGCTTAATCGATGCTATGACAAAAATGACGGATCAATTAACACTTAATTACACACAGGGAAAAGTAATAAATGAATCACTTTTCGGAAAATTAAATAGGGTTAGAGGTCATGAATTTCATTTTTCTGTAATGGAAAATATTTCAAACGATTCTAAATTTTCTTATTATTTAAATAAAGGAAAAGGAATAACGAATCAAAAAGATGGTATTGTAGTTTATAATACTCTTGCTTCATATACTCATCTTCATTTTTCCAATACGAAATTGCCAGAGCGATTTATATTAAATTGTAAAAAGATTACAAGAAAATAAAAATCATCTCTGGGCGAAAATTTATTTAGTAATAAATTTAAATTTATTCAATCTTAACAATAGATAGAGAGAGTGCATGAAAGCCTTAAAATTATTATCAGATAAAACAATATCATTGGTTGAGATTGATGAACCAATTATACAAGATAAAGAAATATTAATTAATTTAGGATCGTGTGGAATTTGTGGTTCTGACATCCGAAATGTTTTTGCTGATTCTTGCAAACCAAGTTCAAAGTTAGGACATGAGATAAGTGGAACAATCATTAAAGTTGGTAAAAGTTTTAATGGAAAAAAATATGAAGGAAAAAGGGTTTTTGTAAATCATCATGCTCCTTGTAATAGTTGTCATTATTGTAACCATGGCAACGAAACAATGTGTGATAGATTTACAGATAATATTTTTCCATGTGGGATATCAGAAAAAATAATTCTTTCAGAATGGATTGTCAATAATAAGAGTATTTTTGAACTTCCGGATTCAATGAGTTTTGAAGAAGGTTCAATGCTTGAACCTCTTGCTTGTTGTATTCGGGGATGGAAAAAAATATCATTTGTAAAAGGCGATTCGGTATTAATATTTGGGATCGGGCCGATTGGTATTCTTCATGCTATGTTAGCTAAAATTTATGGGGCTTCAGCAATTTATTGTATAGACATAAATCAAATTAAAGTTGAATATTGTAAAAAGATGAACCTTGGAATATGTATAAACGGAAAGACATCAGAAATTGATAGTTACATTAATTTGAATGATAAACCCAGCCCAGATGTAATCATTATTGCTACATCCGATATGAGTGTTTTATGTAAGTCAATTGATATCATAAAAAAAGGAGGAACTATCTTAATCTTTGGAGAACCTCAAAAAGAAATTAAAGTAAATATAGATATTAATACAATTTACTCAAAAGAAATAAAAATTATAACGACCTATGCTGCTACTACTAAGGAAATACATGAAGCGTTACGTATTATAACAAATATGGAAATTGATGTTAATAAAATAATAACACATAGATATAGTATAGCAGAATCCAAGGATGCATTTGAAAAAGTACATGATAGAAATGACGTTATAAAAGCCATCATAATAAATAAGTGACGGATGATCTAGAGCAGTTTATATAAAATTGAATATAAAATAATCAATCTAATTCATTCTTCTACTTTTATTCCTTTCCAAAAAGCGACATAATTTTTGATACTTCTGGCTTTGTCTAAAGGTTCTGGATAATACCAGGCTGAATCCTGATTATAATCATCTTCTATTTTAATTGTATAATAGCTCGCAATCCCTTTCCATCCACATCGTGTATGCGTACTACTTTCTGTAAAAAATCTTCTATTAATTGATTCTGGAGGAAAGTAATGGTTTCCTTCAATTACTACTGTCAAATCACTATCAGCCAAAATTACTTCATTCCAAATTGCTTTCATATTTAAGGTAAATGATGTTCTCCTTTAAAAGATTACTTATCTAAACTGTAACGATATAGCAATTCTTGATATCAGAATTATATGTCCAGTAACTCGATATTAATTAATTAAGTAATTAATGAATTAATCTATTAATTATTAATGGAATTATTATTTTAGATCCTGATAAATTATTTTATATTTGCTCTATAGTTTTTTTTAATGCTTCGTTCATTTTTTTAAAACTTGCCACAATATCATCTTCCATTTTTTTGGGAGTGAACCTGACACCTATTCCAGAAAATATTTCTTTATTGACAAAATTGACTGTATTTTCAGAAAGTTTTTCAATTAGAAAAATTCTCTCACCTGAAAAAATTTGAGACAAGAAGAATGTGCCCTTCCATCTTAATTCGCGGTCTGGAGTGATTTTAATAACTTTTGGGTGATATACTCGATTCTTTCCTCCTAGAGTACGTAAATGAACCTCTAATTGATTTCCAATTAAAGGTTCTCCTTTAATTTTTTGAAGTATAGGATTCCATTGATAATAATTTTTAAAATCGGTAATTACCTTCCACAATATTTCCGGTCTTGAATTTATTTGTATTTCAGTGGTAAGTTCTTTCAATATGTAAATTAATATCTATCATAGTTTTTAAGATTTGCTCGCATTTCAGGTTCACGGAAGTGTTATAGTATTAATCTGATCTATGTAGGTACAATAACATTAATGCATTTATTATTGAACATGCTACAGAACTTCCTCCTTTTCTACCAATATTAGTGATATGAGGAATACAACTTTTAGAGAGTTCTATTTTTGATTCAACTGCAGAAACAAATCCTACAGGGACTCCAATGACTAAAGATGGAATTGTTATCTTCTCATTAACCATTTTAATGACTTCATGTAATGCAGTGGGAGCATTCCCTATTACAATTATTCCTCCCTTCATTTCTTGTACCAAATTGCGCATTGCCGTTTCAGCCCGTGTTTTATTAAGTCTTTTAGCTTCATGAATGATATTGCTATCAGAGATGTTGCAAATACATTTTAAGTTAAGTTGTGTGAGTGAATTTTTTGAAATTCCAGCTCGTATCATTTCTACATCGGTAATGACATTACGTTTATTTTCAATTGCTTTAAACCCAAATTTAATAGCATCATTGTTAAACAACAGTTTTTCTTTGCTAGCAAAGTCAAAATCTGCAGTTGCATGAATGACCCGTCTAACAATATCCCATTCAAATTCCTTATTGTAACTATGATTTCCAATTTCACCATCTATTATGTCAAAGCTATTTTTTTCAATACCAAAGGATTTAATGGACATTGATCTATTATCAGGATTTTCAGTCATTTTTTTCTTAAACAATTCTTTTTTCAGCTTCATTTGCTCGCTGCAATATAAGACTTACCATTTTATCATCAACTCCAATATGATCTGCAATAAGAATATTGGTAAAAGTATGGCTTTTCAATGCAGTTTTAACTTCTTTTATTACGTCATTTTTAATATGTATACCTTTGTGTAAAAAATAAGGCATTATTAAGACAATTTTGGGATTTTTTTTGATAATAGAATTAATACCTTCTTGTATAGTAGGTCCCTCTAGTTCAAGAAAACAATATTCAACATTTCTATAATATTGTTTTATAGCATTAATGGTAAAAATAAAGGCTTCTGTTGCTCTTCTATCTGAGCTTCCATGACCAATAACAAGAACATCACACTCTTTATCTTTAAGTTGAATGTCATTAGAAAATTTTAATTTAAATAATCTATCCACTATTACAAATGTGAGAATTTCAGAATAACAAAGAGGTTTTGTAATAACTAATTTTACTCTTTTTTCTTTAGAAATTGCTGCAGTTCTTTTAACCGCATCTTTTAATTTCATTCCTGGATAGAGAAAATAAGGCATTACAGTTATCAAATCAACATTTTTGTTGAGACAGTTTCTAATTCCTTCATCAATATATGGTGGTATCACTTCCAGGAAACAAAAATTTGAATAGATATATCCTCCTTTTTCTTTAGCTCTATTGGATATCTTGACTAGTTCCTCCTGCACCTCCAATTCTTTACTTCCTCTATCTATTATCAAAAGTGCCTTTCTCATCGAGAATTCACCCTACATACAGCTATAGTTAAATTGGGAGGAAATTTTTGTTTCGGGATAAGTAATGTCCCTTGAGATTGTAATATTGAGGATGCTTCAGATACACTAGCAACACCCTCGAATTTTTTAACTGTATCAGAAGGATTTGGGACTGAAATTTGTTCTAATTCTTTTTGTTCAAAAAGATATAGAGGAAGCTTGAATTCTTTTGAGAATTCAGCCAATCCCTGAACGGGAATGTTCTTTTTAATCGAAGCAAGACTTTTGATTGAAGAAAAACTCAATCCATATTTATCGAAAGTAGACTTTATACCATTTAGAATATCTTCTTTTGTTGTGTCCCAATGAATTCCTATACCAATTACTAAAGTTTTAGGTCTATATATTACTGATTTTGCAAGGATCGCATTATCGGTAATTATTTTGTCTGTAATAATTATTCCTCCTTTATATGAATCGTCTTTGATTTTTTCAATATCTTTAATCGTAATTACATTAGAAGGTAGGTTCTCAGTATCCCACCAAGTACGCTCACCTACATCTTGGAAGAGTGCTATTTTTTCATCATTAACCATATGGGCACTTACTTTTGTGACATTCTCGAAATTATCGATAATCCACCCTAATTCGTTACCAATTAAATCTACGCTAATGGTTTTATTTACGTCAGCAGCTGTAGTTATCACAGGTATAGAATTTAGAAAAGCAGCAATGTATCTAGATAAGGCATTGGCTCCTCCTAAATGTCCAGAAAGCGTACTAATAACAAATGTTGCTTTATCATCAATAACTAAAACAGCAGGATCTGTTTTTTTATCCTGTAGAAGTCTTGAAATTAATCTTATTACAGCCCCTAAAGAAAAAATACAAATTAAAGCATCATATGATTGAAAAAGATCTTGTATTTTTTTTTGTGTTGGTTCTTCAAACCAAATAACATTAGTATCTTCATTGTAAAACTTATGGGGAACATATATCTCTGCACTAATAATATTTTTTTTGATAAGATCAGCTATTCTCATACCATTTTTTGTTATAGCGAGAACTGCAATTTTCTCTTTCAACCGTTTAGGTTATTAATTAGTCAAAATTAATTCTTTGCATATTTTTATCTATTAATATCTGATTAAAGTAGAATAGGATCCAAAATCTTCTAAAACAAATAAAAATAATGCCTTAATAAATTATATTATTTCCAAGTATTTGAATTTAAGAGATTCATTATCATGGATATTTTCCTGTTATTTTACCATCAAACCCAAACATAACAACCTCAATCTCCATAGATTTATTTGAATGATTATACATTTCAAAATATACTTGCTTACATAATAAATTGAAAAAATTTTGGATATTATTTTGAATTATTATTTCAGAAACGTGTCTTGCAGTATTGGCTTTTCTTATGTCATTGATAATATTTTCTGAATTAATACACACTGATGCTAAATTAGCCATATACTCCATACTAACATGTGAGCCACGTACATGAGTTTGTTTTATTCCCATAGCCATTTTAGTTAGCTTTCCAATAAATCCAGCTATAATAATTTTTTTTATGTTTCTGTTTGCGCACTGTTTAATTGTATAGCCAGAGAAATCACCCATTTGGACAAAGGCATACTCAGGAAGAGTGTCGTAAATTTTTTTTATATAATCTTCGCTTCTCCCACCCGTTGTCAGTACCACAGTAGTGGTACCAAGTGATATGGCAACATCTAGACTTTGTCTAATTGATGCTGCAAATGAAGCAGTAGAATAAGGAAATACTATCCCTGTTGTTCCCAAAATAGAGATTCCTCCTACTATTCCTAATCTTGGATTATCTGTTTTTTTTGCTAATTCAACGCCTTTTGGTACAGATATAATAACTTTAATGCCATTGTATGGAAGTATGGATTTTGCTGAATCAAGAACCACTTGTTCTATCATTTTTTTAGGAACAGGATTAATTGCAGCCTGACCTATTTCCAATCCGAGTCCTGGCCGAGTCACCCTTCCGACTCCGAGTCCTCCATCAATCTCAATTCGACCTTTTTCAATGGTCAAAGATACTGTCGAGCATATTTCAGCTCCATGAGTTACGTCAGGATCATCTCCTGCATCTTTTATGACTGCACTTGTTACTGATTGAGAATTTTGAGAAAATCTTATCCATGCAATTTTCAGTTTTGCCATTTTACCTTTAGGGAGAACCACTTCAACTGTATTATAGATTTGAGATGAAATTAATGCTAATAAGGATGCTTTTGTCGCTGCAGAAGCAGAGGTACCGGTTGTATATCCCGTTCTTAATAGTCCTTTTTTACGTTTTTCTATAATTTCCAATGAAAGTTCTCCTTCTGCTTCCATTTCGGCCAATTTCAGATCAGCATCGTCGTCAACGGTAATCTTATCGACCTTAAGGTTAGGTTCATTACGCATATTATTCCCCAGGGTTAGTTTATCATTATTTTATATATATGCTATAATTACATCTGCTTAAAATTGATATCTTCTTTATTGATATAATTGTGCACTTATATCTGCAAGCAAATATACTGAATTGAAATCTTTAAATAAAGAGAATGAAATTTTACAGATAATTAAGATATTGTGAAAAAGACTTGCCTTCACTAAAAGATTCTGCTAGTATAGTAAAAAAAATAGAGCACATGGAATACCAAGTTCTGAAAGTATTTGTTTCTTCTATTAAACACCATGAAATTATAAATAATCATAACATTCTCTCTTATTCCAAGTTACACAAAGATCGAGTAGAGTATGCCTTAGAGAGTTTATTAAAATTAAAATTAATTGCTAAAACAGAAAAAGGGTTTAAATTGCTTACTGGAGGATTAGACGTTTATGCTTTGAAAATATTGGTAGATTCAGGTATAATACTAGGAATCGGAAATTCCCTTGGGATTGGCAAAGAATCAGATGTTGTTGAAGCCGTATCAGAAATTGACCAAAAGAGAGCTGTTAAATTCTTTAGAATAGGTAGAATAAGTTTTACAGATACTAAGAGAAAAAGATCTCTTGAAAAAAATAAAAATGTTAACAATTGGTTATTGATAAATATCGAAGCCGCGAAAAGAGAATATGATTTTTTAGTAAAATTAAATTCAACAAAAATGAATATTGCTACACCTTATTTCAGATCTATGCACTCGATAGTAATGAATAGAATAAATGGAGTACGCTTAATAGAAATTAGAAATATACAAGATCCTCTAGAGATTTTTTATAAAGTATTTAAACAAATAAAAATTGCATATAAAGAAAATATCATCAATGGTGATTTAAGTGAATATAATATTCTTTTAGACGACAATAATGATATTTTCATAATAGATTGGCCTCAAGCAGTCACTTTAGAACATCCAAATGCAGAATTCCTTATTCGAAGAGATATACATAATGTAATAAGATATTTTACAAGAAAATATGACCTAAACATAGACGAAAATTCTTGTTATAATAGTCTGTTAAAATGAAAATTAACGGTATACAATTCTGGAAAATCCTCTCTTGGTTTAAAAAAGGAGAAAATTCGTTATTTTAACAAATCGACCCTATCAGTTTTTTCCCACGTAAATGAGGGATCATTCCTACCAAAATGACCATAAGCAGCAGTTTTTTTGTAAATAGGCCTTTTTAATGATAAAGTTTCTATTATCTTAGAAGGACGCATATCAAAGTTCTTTTTTACTTTATCCTCTATTTGCTCTTGTTCAATTCTACCAGTGCCAAATGTATCAACCATAACTGAAACAGGTTCAGCCATTCCTATAGCGTAAGCGATTTGAACTTCACACTTGCGAGCTAATTCTGCAGCCACGATATTTTTTGCAATATATCGTGCCATATAGCAGGCAGACCTGTCTACCTTTGATGGATCTTTGCCAGAAAATGCTCCTCCTCCATGTCTGCCCATACCACCATATGTATCTATGATTATTTTTCTGCCGGTAAGTCCAGTATCAGCAGAGGGTCCTCCTAAAACAAACCTTCCAGTAGGATTAATTATAAATCTGGTGTGACTATCTATCCATTCGGCACAGATAGGGTTGATAACCTTCTTAATTATTTCTTCCCGCAACTGGTCGAGTTGTATATCAGGAGAATGTTGAGTAGAGAGAACTACTGTATCAATTCGTTTAGGAATAAAATCTTCATATACTACCGAAACCTGAGATTTCCCATCTGGTCGTATCCAGTCTAATTCTTTTCTTTTCCTCACTTCACTTAATTTCATACAAAGTTTGTGAGCCATGATTATCGGTAGTGGCATAAATTCTGGAGTTTCCTCGCTAGCATATCCAAAGACTAATCCTTGGTCCCCTGCACCTTGATCTTTTAGTTCCGTTGGGGTTACTCCAAGAGAAATATCATTACTCTGCTCATGAATAGACGTAAAAACTGCACAACTATTACAATCAAATCCTAAATCTGCGCTATTATAGCCTATTTCCCTTATAGTATTTCTAACTACTTTTTGAAGGTCTACAGAACCCTTAGATGTGACCTCTCCTGCAATAAAGACAGTTCCTGTAGTTGTTAATGATTCAACTGCGACTCTAGAATTAGCATCAATGGACAAAAATTCATCTAGTATTGCATCAGAAATTTGATCACACATTTTGTCTGGGTGACCCTCTGTTACACTTTCAGAGCTAAATAAATATTTAGAAACCATTTCGTATAGGCTTTATCTTTAACTTAAAATTAAAAATCTTTTATGAGTCTTATAAAAAGAACGTTATTACCCCGAATAACAACCTTACCATAATTTGCGAGCAAATCTGGACCTAGATATTCCTCAGCATTAACAAGAATAAGATTCATGTATGAATCTACATTATTCATAACTCCTTTATATTCAATTTCACTTTTTAATCTCACTGCTACTCGCTGGTTAAGAGATTTCTGCAATAAAGTTAAAGGTCTCTTTGGTGGTTGAGAACTAGAATTAGCTGACAATGTCAATATATCACTTAGCAATTCATTTTCACATCTAGCAGAATAAAAAGGTTCCTTTATGGTTAAATAATTATAGCAATATTTGTAATAATATTCTTTGTTGGAGTTAATATCGACTGGATCTCCCAATCTAGACATGTTTCTTCGCGGAGGAATCCGTACAGGAATAATAACTAATATCTTTGGAGAAAGTGGTTCAGGCAAATCTCAATTTTGTTTTAGTATTTGTGCAAATTTGCTGAAAAAGAAAGAGGATGCCAAAATAATTTTTATAGATACTTCAGGTAATTTTAGACCAGAAAGAATTCTTGATATAACAGATAATCCGAATTTAAATAAAACACTATATAATATACAGTACATCAGACCCTATTCTTTAAAAGATCAATTTGAAACAATTAAAAAAATTTATCAAATAAAACCAAAATTAGTAGTTATTGATACTATTACTTCACTCATAGCCATAGAAAGAAAAAATATAGCTCGACATTTAATGCTAATGAAATTTATCCATGAATTAGCACATACTGCAATAAATACTAATTGTGCTATAGTGACCACTAATATGGTAAGAAACATAATATACGAAAATGGTGTTTATAAAAATAGTAATAAGACTGAAGAACAAAAAAATAAAATAAAATTGCAACGAGAGTTTATGGAAAAATCCGTATCTCTTTCTATCCATATTAAATTAAAATTTGAGATACTAAGCATATCCAATAATTTCTACAAAGTATCCTTCCTTCAACCCTTCATCAATGAGAGTACCCTATTTCGAATAACTAGGGAAGGTGTACTATAAAAAATACTAGATTATAATTGTAAACCTTTGTATAAATTCCAGAATTTATCGCCAACGTAATGCATATTATTTATTATATGACCTTTAGATAACTCACTGGCTTTTTCACTATCATAAAGTGAAGTACCTACCGCTAACGGTTTTTGATGCTCCTTATCTTTTACAATAACTATTTTGTCTTTTAAAAAAGATTCAAACTTTACAATGCCAGGACGTGCGATATTTGCACCGTTGCAGATGTATTTTACTGCACCCATATCTATGAGAACATAAGGAAATAACTCAACTAAATTATTGTTTCCCAAATAAGGAAGTATTGTTTCGTGAATTTGAACAGCAGTAAAATTATCTTCATGAATTAATAACTTTCTATCTTTTTCAATTTCATAAGCTTTTATATTTTTGATTTTTGGGATAGTTTTTTCTGGCCAATTTGTATGGAGTTTTTCTAAGGTCAGAGATGTTTCTTTTTTAGATAACATATTTATTTTCAAACTATATCTTTACTCTTTAAATGATAATTTATCTTTAATTTTCATGTGACTAAGACAGACATGTACATACAAAAGATAAGATGGTTATAGTTTCCTTTTTTTCATTGGAGTATATTCGCAACCCATTGGCCCACAATACTTGCCAACATATACTGCTTTTGGGCGATATAAAGCAGGTTTTGGTGCTGCTTCTGCAAATTTTTCTTCAATGACATGTGCTGCCCATCCGGAAATTCTCGAAATCGCAAAAATAGGAGTGTTAAGATCAACAGGAAAACCCATACAATAATAAAGTGACGCACTATATAGATCGACATTAGGATAGATTGGTTGTTTTCTAATCTCTGTCATGTATTTTTTTGTATACTGTTCCACTTGTCGAGTGATTTCGTACCATTTGTATTTATCATCTTTACAAACAGATTTTGCAAGTCGTTCTAATATGTCTGCTCTTGGATCTGTGGTACGATAAACTGCATGCCCCATTCCCATAATTCTTTTTCCCTCCTTTAGTTTATCTTGTATCCATTTTTCGATATTTTTTGAGTCATGTATATCAAAAAGCATTTTCATTACTTCAACATTAGCTCCTCCATGTAATTCGCCTGATAAGGCTCCTAAAGCACCACAAATACATGAATAAATATGAGCACGAGTAGAAGCAATTTCTCGTGCTGCAAAAGTCGACGCATTAAAGCTATGTTCGGCGTGTAATATTAAACAAATATCAAAAACTTTTACTTCTTCAAAAGTAGGCTTGCGTCCAAATACCATATAAAGAAAGTTTGCAGAATGTTTAAGTTCCTGGTCTGGT
>DASVEV010000003.1:0-2666 GCA_036380415.1 Nitrososphaeraceae archaeon | reverse complement strand
ATACACAATAAAGAATTGACATCATATATACATTATTTAAATATGCAATTAAAGCAGAGTCTACTAAAAAAGATTATGGGACAAGACTAATGAAATTTCTTTTTCCTTATTGAATTTAAAATAACTGCAGAAGAGCTGCCTGTAACAATAGCAACTTTTGTTTGGTCATGGGATTGATTCATAATATATACTACTATTTATTGGTCATACGTTAGATATAAAGTCATTTTATGCCAAATTCAGATTTTAATATGAGGGTAGAGCCAGAGGATTTGACAAATGTAATATTATTTCTCTGCTCAGAGGAAGCAAAAACTATAACAGGTGCTGCTATACCTACTTTTGGAGTAGCTTAATTTTATTATTATCTTTTTATTATCTGGTAAGACTCTGGTATACATTTATCACAAAAGCTTTTAGTGGATAATCGTTTGGTCTTACAATGGTATGGGAATAATATATTTTGTCATATTTTGAGGTTGGTTGTAAAGAAATAATATCTTCTAAAGTTTTGCCTTCAGTTATCATTTGACTTATTTGGTTACGTACATCAGTTAACATATTTACATATTCATTAACTTTGGTTTTGTTAGATATTCCAGTATGACCAGAAACTACCTTAGTCTCATCATTAATTATCGAGGAGATGGTTTTTAACGATGAAATTAATCCGTCTATACTGCCACCACCTCGTATATCTATAAATGGATATGTTTTGTCACTAAAGTCATCGCCAACATGAATTATATTATTTTTTGTAAAGTAAACTGCAGAATCACCATCTGTGTGACCATTATCTAAATGCATTATCTTAATCTCATCGCCATTTTGGTAGATAGTCATGTTATCAGAGAAAGTAATAATTGGTAAACCTTTATCTGACAATGCAGGAACTGTAATATTGAAATGCTCCAAGAATTGTTCAGTATTAAGGCGTTTTCTAACATTATCATGTGATACTATTATTGAACCTAATTCACCAAGATTTTCATTTCCTCCAGTATGATCTGGATGCCAATGGGTATTGATTAGAAATTTTATTGGTTTATCTGTTAACTTGGAAATTGCATCTTTAATTTTTAGGGTAAGAGGGGCAAATTGGTCATCTACCATAAATGCTCCATCTTGTCCAATCGATAGTAGAATATTACCTCCTAACCCTTCCAGCATATATAGACTATCACTTAATTTTGTTGTTTTGATTGTAACGTTATTTTGATCTTGTGCAAAAACATCATAAACATTAGTGTTGAAAAGAAAAAATAATAGTACTCCACTAATTACCCAAGTTAATATATGTAAAACTTGTGTGTTACGATACTTGGAAAACTGTAATTGACTAATACTACCATTTTGATCCATTTTTAATAATATAATACCGATTAAACATATAAAAGGATTCTATCGTATTGTATTACAAAAATTATTGAATCTGTTAAAGTTTGAATTTAAGAAAATCTTATAGTATTACATGATAGACAAAAAGTATCACATGCTCAATATATAAGCACAATTAGACTATACAAATTCATCCTCATTCTACATAGTGTTCATATATCAACGGGTCATACAGTCTAATTGGCATTATGGTTACAAATTTTAGCATATCATACCTTGATAGTTCTCTTCCAAGTCTACTTTTTTTCATACCACCAAATGGAATCCTAGGTCAGAAACTACGAAATTATTTATAACTACTATATCTGATTTTACGATGCTCGACAATAATTCTACATTTTCAAGATCGTGTGTCTACCATCATGAAGTATTAGAACATTTTCGCTCTCGTCTGATGGTATATCAAATATAATAGTGATTATAATAATGTATAGATAATTGAATATGTAGTTACATAATGAATTCTAATGCAAACAATGACAATCCACTAGAAATATTATGATAAACAATGAGATTTGGGAAATAGATTATAACGAAGGCCATGCTATCGAAGTGCATATAATCCTGGATGGAAGAATCCCAATATTTATAATGACTTTATTAGAGGTTCAAAATCAATTCATATTGCTACCAAAAAAGTAGGAATAAAAAGACTGTTGGTAGTAGGTGGAGCAGGTACTTTGGAAATAAAACCTGGTGTACAATTGGTAGATACTCCTGAATTTCCCACAGAAACAAAGCAAGGTGCAATGGGTGCAAGAGACTACTTTAATATTCTACGGAAAGAAGATGATCTAGATTGGACACTCTTGATTCCGGCCATAACAATGACTAAAGACACAGCTGGTATACGTACGGGTAAATATCGTATAGGTATTAATCAGCCAGTAATTGATCAGAAAGGGGAGAGCAAAATTTCTGTAGAAGATCTTGCAGTAGCACTATTAGATGAAGTTGAAAAAAATCAGTTTATTAAACAAAGTTTTACTGTAGCATATTAAACGTTCGCATTTGATTTTAGTTCAAATTATAATCTTAAAATCTATTAATGCTTTCAGTAGTATAATAAAAAAAGAAAAGTTTAAGCTTGATCAAGATGAGCTCTTAACATCCAACCCATTTTTTCATGCTTTTGCATGACTGAGATAAGAAAATCATTTGTTCCCATATCATGATATTTATCTTCATATTAATCTACATTTTTTCTTAATATTTTGATTATGTTATTGTTTCCACTTTCTTAATGGTACTCTAAGACAGTAATGCCG
>DASVEV010000002.1:0-6822 GCA_036380415.1 Nitrososphaeraceae archaeon | reverse complement strand
CCAGCAAAGAAAGCAACTACAAAAAGAAAAACAACAACAACAACACCACCAGCAAAGAAAGCAACTACAAAAAGAAAAACAACAACAACACCACCACCAGCAAAGAACACAACTACAAAAAGAAAAACAACAGAATTTAATGAACTACAAAAATCATCAGAAAATGTTCTAGAGAGTCCAGTAGAGAGTCCAGTAGAGAGTCCAGTAGAGCAAACTCAATTAGAAACTCCTTAAAATTAATATACATTATTATGATGATATCTAGTATATGGTAATCACCATTTAGTTTATCAAACTATTTTTTCTTATTTTTATATTATATAGTTACAAATATAACCAGCGTGACAACTTAAAGTTGATTATGTAAATTATAAATATCTAATTACATCATTATGATTAATAATTTTAATATATGGTATATTAGTCATTCATTCCCCTATATTGAAACCTGTAAATCATTTCTAGTTCAACACCCGTTAAAGTAAAGTACTTACACAATTAACATAATATTGTGAGGTTACACAATTAAAAATATATCTATTTTCATCTGTGATTTTTAATTAGTTTTATCAAAATCTATATTAGTTAAAATTTCACAGTTATTTTATATATTGTGCACATTTCTAGCTGGAGTATCTTATGATGAAATCGCGTATGTATGATTCTACTAAATTGAATTTTACTAGATTACTAAAATTATTTGAAGACTCACTTGATGATGTTATAGCAATAACTAGAGCATTTAGTATTGCATATGTTATTCATAGAGGAAAATTCTATGATAATATAAAATCTGAACCGTACATAAATCATACTCTTAGAGTTGCACTCATTCTCGCAAATGAATTAAAAGTAAAGGATAGAGATGTTATAATCGCTGCTATTCTTCACGATGCCTTTGAAAAGACATATACAAATACTTTTCAGGAAGATCTTCTTAAAAAGACAATTGGAGAAAAAGCATTCAATTTAATTTTATCCACAACTAAATTTAACATAAAGGAGATGGAATCCAATGAGTATTGTAATCTAGTTTTAAAAAGTTCCCAAATTATAAGATATCTTATACTAGCAAATAGATTGGATAGTATTAGAATTTTAAAGAATTCTATTCGCAAAGACAAGATACAGCGATTTAAAAAAGAAACCCAGGAATATTTTTTACCAATTGCAAATTTAACTGATGATAATTTAGTTTTTAAATTATCTGTTGCCATGTACGAATTAAAATAACTTTGAACATAGTAGTTTGTATTATTCAAATTTTTTAAATATTCTAATTAATTTATGTTCAATATTACTACAAATATAACATCAATAAACTTTTTCTTTGATCAGACCTAATATTAAATATAAAGAAACTCAACTATATTAATTAATTCTCATTTTCAGGAAACGAATTTTCAGGAAACGAATAATCTTTATGACAATTATAACATCAATTAAACTTTTCACTGAATTTATCAATTTTAATTATTTAAACATGGATTTCCATCAATATTGACAATATAATTTTTGCCATGTGGTATAATACTATATTTACATCCAACTATTTTGCTTATAATATAAAGATTTGTCATTAAATGTTCAGTAACTTCTCCTACCAAATATCTTGACCTACCGTTTGCTAAACTTGCAGGTATTACTAACATATCTGCAAGATATTGATCAACAGCTACTTTTTTATTATAGTTACTGAGAAACTTAGTTGAAGCTTCTTTTCCTACATATTCTGCAGATTTATTTATTTTTCCTATGGAATCTCCTCCAATGTAAGGTCCAAAATCAGATTTAGAATAAACTAAAATTGAGGCTCCAGGTGAAATAGCATTTTCAATAGATGCTACATAGCTATTACAGAATAACCCATTTCTTTCTAGTGTCAATATAGCAGAAGATATTTGACGATCTAATACATGTCGTGGTAGATTAGAACAAATTCCTACAATTTTAGGATCAATTCTTTGATAATCAATAAGATCAATTAAACCCAAGTTTTTACAAGGAAATATTTTTGCATTAACAATTCCTCCTCCCTTGGGATAATATCCTCTTCTTATTACGTCAATATTGAAGTTTATTCCCATAATTTTATAGGCTTCAGAGAATACATATCTTATATAATCAATTGTAGGGCTCATTCTAACATCTGTTCCACCGATAATTTGTATATCAATTAATTTTTTAGATAAAGCTACAGATGGAATTAAGGCCTGTAATACCATAGATATACTTCCTGCAGTACCAATATCTACTTTAATTGACTTAGAACTATAATCAAAATAACTTTTATCTGGATTGGGTGTAAATCGTAGAGATTGGCTTCCAAGAGTGAGATTTTCAACTCTGGCATTGAAAATATCTGCTAGTACTTTTATTGTATGGATATGTTGTGCTCGCAATCCACTTTTTGGTCTGTTTAATCTAATATTGTATATTTCTACTGGTTTTTGTAAAAGTACTGAAAGTGATATAGTAGATCTAAGTATTTGTCCACCTCCTTCTCCAAAAGAACCATTTATCTTTAACAATACTATTTAATTTGTAGTAAAATTAATAATTAAATTTATTGTGATAAATCAAAGTTATCCGTGTATTCTATCATTAATATTTTAAAAATTAACTACTAATTGTTAATAGCCTTTTAACATAGAGAGAGGGATATTTAAACTAAAAGGATTAATAGATCACTATTATAATATCTTGTAATGCCCACTGCATATGTTTTAATAAATTGTGATCTAGGATCTGAAGATGATATAATTAAGGAATTAAAGAAATTACCGGAAGTTGTTGAAGTAAGCGGTGTATTTGGTGTTTATGATATTATAGTTAGAATCCGTTCTGATTCAATGGATAAATTGCGCGAAGTTGTTACTTGGAATGTTAGAAGAATAGATAAAGTTAGATCAACCTTAACTATGATGGTAATTGAAGGTCAGGGAGATAAAGATATAAATTAACAATTACATATGCGCCAAAATATTTTTTATTACTCTAATTGTTTTCATTATTTCTTCTTCATTATTGAAAAAGTGTGGAGATGCTCTTACAATTTTTTTTCCATTCAGTAAATCTCGTTCAGCCATAATAATTCCCTCTTTTTCAAGTTTTACCTTTAACAGATTAGATTCAATTTTTGGACTAGAAAAAGAAACTATTGAATTACGCAGTTTTTTATCATCTATTCCATGAATATCAATACCATCTATTTTTACCAACTCATCTCGTAAAATCGATGAAGTTTTCGAATTTATTGACATTATTTTATGTATCCCTATTCTTAAAATATATCTAAGCGATGATTCTAAACCTGCTAATGCAGGATAATTACGAAATCCTGTTTCAAATTTTTGTGGAATATCATTATGAACCAAAGAATCATCTGAAATAATTTGTCCAGATTCTCCTCCTATGCTATCTGGAATTATAGCATCTTTAGATTTTTCACTACAATAAAAAATTCCTATCCCTAACGGACCACATATCCATTTAAAACTAGGGAATGCCATGAAATCACATCCAATTCTTTTGATATCTACATTTAAAGAACCAACAGATTGGGCTGAATCAATGCAATAAAGTAAATTATTATCTCTTGCAATTTTTCCAACTTCTACTACAGGCATTATAGAACCATTGTTATATAATACATGACTCAGAACTATTAATTTCGAATTTTTTAATTTAGCTAATTTCTCGAATTCATCTATATCAAAAAATCCATTTTGATCTATTTTTAATACTTTTATTTTTAATTTTTTCCTCTTAGCTACATATAACCATGGAAAATAGTTTGCATAATGTTCATGTCTTCCACCTCTAAGAATTATTATGTCTCCTTTTTTCCATTCTATACCATTTGCAACAAGATTTAGTCCTTGTGTAGTGCTTTGTGTAAAACTTACTTCTATTGCATTACAATTTATCAAGTGCTTTATCCTTAACCTAGTTTCTTCTATCAATTTTTCCATATACTTTGACAAATCATCTGAGTCAGGGCCTTGTTCTGAATATTTTATAAGAAAATCTGTAATAGATTTTATAGAAGAAAGAGATAATGGAGCAATTGAGCCATTATTTAGATAAATTTTCCTTATAGTAATTGGAAAATCCTTAATAATTTGTTGTTTAATGTCATCTAACAATATTACATTTTATATATTCAACATATTTAATTCATGTATAGTTGCACAATATTTTATGTGATCTTTTAACTATTGATGGATTAAACACATTGTTATTTTATAATCCCTATGCTAAGCTTTGTTTTACATCAACAATTACCTCTTATTTTAGAAAAACAACTTATCTGGATTTTGATACAACTTATACTGCATATACTAAATCAAATTTAATAAAAAATTATGCCCTTAATGATATATCTTTGTTTACACCAAATGAAGGAGAATTGGAGTCATTAATAACCAAAATAGTTTCTAATATTTCAAATTCTTCATTATTGATAATTGATTCATTAAACAGCTTCTATAATTTATATTATAAAAAAATTGATATGGAATCCTTAAAAGGAATTTCCACGATTCAACATACTCTTTCAAACTTTTTAATGATATTATTGAAATTCTGTCAATCTTTAAGGATACCGATTTTAGTTACTAATATGATGCGGTATAGAAAAAAGAAGGAATGGACCAAAAGTCCTACAAATAAGAGATTTCTACAGAAGAAAAGTACCGTGATGTTATTTGTAGAATTGCTAAGTCAAAACATATTCTTTCTTGATATTATAACTCATCCTACTTTGTTACCCACAACTTTAACTTTGGATAATAATAATATAAATATAAAATAGTAAAATGATCACAAATATTTCTATAGATACATGTTAACGTAGTTATTGATATTTTATATACTAAGATTTATAGCATCATTATTTTTACTAATTAAATATATTGACTCCTTTCTGGATTATATATTCTATAATATTAATAGTAGTTGCTTTTTTCTTAATGACAATTGAATCTAAAGGAGAATTAATAGAAGTTTCACAAATCAATTCAAATCTTTCATTAGATGTTCAATTAGAAAAAAAAATTATTAATAGTGGTAATAAACAAACAATAGGATTTTTTTTACAAGATATTTCTAATAATAAGACAATTGATGCTAAAATAGAAGGCAATATAATATATTTATCAGGAATGGCAGAATCATTTTCTCTTAATATCACTAACAATCAATTATATAACTATTCATGGATAATTAATTCTAAAATTCAATCTTACGGAACTGTATTATTGGACATATACATGATATATAATGGAACAAAGTCTAATGTTGCAAATTTATCATTTTCTATAGACGATAATTACAATAAAAATAAAAATGATAGAAATAAACACAAATAGCTATAGTTAAATGCAATTGTAATTATTAAATTTAATTAATTTATGCTAAAATTGAGTAGATATCCATCACTATATTCACTATGATGTGTACATTATCAATACTATATCTCAATTCATTATTTTAATTAAATATAAAAAAATTTACTATAATACTTTAATATCTTCAATACTTTCTATTATATTACATATACTTCTTGTAGAATTTCAAAAATCCATATTCTCTCTATTTTTTTAAATTAATTCTTTCTTAATCTTAACATATGTATGTAAATATTAATAAACATGAAGAATAGAAGCAGAAATGAAATTATAGCTTTCATATTAGAATCGGTAGCAAATAGCAGAAACAGTAATGGAATTACAGCAACCAAAATTATGTATAGTGCATTCTTATCTTATTCTCAGTTGAAAGAATATCTTGCATTATTACTAGAAAAAGAGCTCCTTGAATATTATTCCAACACACAGACTTATAAAGTGACTTCAAAAGGTACTCATTATTTATCAATCCATAAACAACTAAATGAGATGATAGTTACTGCTAGCCAATTTTAATTAAATTTACAAACTATCATTTTATTTTATTTTTTGTTTCTATTGCAAATATAATGGTAAAAAGATTTCTTTGTTATGCAATATTCAACAATACTCAACCATGATATATGTTTTTAATACTTTTAGATAGGAAACTATAAATTTTGACTTATCCAATTAATATATATAATATTTCTTGAAATCCTCAGTATATTTCTGTTTTTATGATCTTTCAATTCAAGAGCAAGAAGTAATTTATACTCTTTTAGCAAAAACATTCTATGTTATAGAAGAAAAATTATCATTTGATGATATGGAAAGCCAACTTCCAAATTTTCTTTCAAATACTGATTATTCAATTACATTTATCGAACTAATTTTTCCAATTAAATTTGATAATTACCTCTTTCAGATAATTTCAGTTGAACATTGGAATTCTATCAAAAATATAATAAAAGAAATAAAACATAGGCGAGGAAATAAACCTGTTATATGTATTTTTAAATTTAAAGGTAATACCAACCAAACAGATTTTAATATTATTTTCCCTATAATGAACAGCTCAGTTCGTTCATTCGAAATTGCAATAGAAAAAGTTGAATATCTCGTAGATATAGTACCTACAGAATTAAGTTCTTTACCACCTAATACTTTTGAAGTTTTTTATTTATATAATGAATCGTCTGCTAAATGGATCCCCTATCAGGCAAAAAGCATTGCAGAAAATTTTGTAAGTACATATATTTATAAAAATGGTTTATGGGAAGGATAATAAATTAATATGTCTTTATTTTTTAAACAGTAGTATATTTCATACAAGTACTATCTTTGAGCGGGGGTCGCCTAGCCTGGTAGGGCGTGGGATTGCTAATCCCATGTTCGAAAGAACTCGTGGGTTCGAATCCCACTCCCCGCG
>DASVEV010000001.1:0-3057 GCA_036380415.1 Nitrososphaeraceae archaeon | reverse complement strand
TAAAGTACGAAGAATTTTTAAGATTTTGTAAAAGACGTTTACATATCTCCAGAGATTCATTCTTTGCAAAGATTAAAAGTTTACTTTCATAGATAAGTAAATGGTTTTTCTATATATGTGAAGTAAAAATCATCAGTTATTATTAGATAAAAAAAGTCAATTAATTTCTATTTATTTTTTATATGCAATTTCATTCAAGTTAGATGGATTATTATTTGGGGTATTGTCATTAAAAGTTTTATCAACAGATGATTTTTCGATAATAAATTCGTCTTTAATTATACTACCATCATTAGAATAAAATTGTCCAACAAGACTTTTTCCATTGTTTGTTGTTTTTAATTCCAAAAACCCATGATCTTCTAATTGGTTTGCAGTGAAATAAGCTTGATCATCTAATCCATGTAATTTCTGTCCACCAGTACCAATTATGGCAAAAATGGTGCCTTCAGGCTCAACATAACTTTTTTCTTCATTATTTCCATTACCTAGTATTGCGCTTTGTGTTATTGTAGGATTTGAAGGGTTCTCACTATTATATATTAAAGGATAGGTTCTCTGATAATTATGGATATGTCCTTGTAATACTAAATCTACACCATATTCATTGAAAAGACTATGATATAGATCCCTGAAAGATTCTAAACCTTCATGATGAGTCTGTGAAGTATACATCGGTTGATGGTAATAAACAATTATCCAATCGATTGAAGGATTTGTTTTTGTCTTCATTAAATCATGGTTAACAAATTCAAATTGTTCTGATCCTTGTTCATATGGTGATTCTGTAGCCATAGAGATAAAATGTACATTATTATAATCAAAGGAATAATATTGCTTATCAAGATTAGTATATTGCATATACTGTTTTACTAATGACGTGTCTTCAAATTCATGGTTGCCAAAAGAAATTTTCATTTTTTTAGGATCTATTCCTCCCACAATGTCCTTCCAACATTTCGCACTTGTTTCATAAGAGTAATCTCCTAAACCTAATAATATTTCAGGGTTTGCATTTAATATATTCATAACAGTATTTTTTGCATCTTTATTACAACTAAAATCTCCTACTGCTACAAAGTTGAAATCTTCAACAGAGTTATTCACCGAATAATATTCCTTATTATTTCCTAAAGTATTTGAATTTTCCACGATATATGATTTACTAACTTTATCTTCTGAATAGGATAATTCAGGAGATAAATTACTTGCCATTAATATTATCATGGCAAAACCAATTATTGTGAAATACATTGTGTTTTTAGTTATAGTCAAATTAATCACTTGTGATATAGTATAGTCAAGTATATCATAAAAGAGACATGATCATAGATTACTTGTCGGTATACAAATCACTAATAACTTAGTTTAATATATAGTAAATATAGACACTAAGAATAAACAATAAATAAAATAGACATTAAGAATTTTAATATAAAAATAAATAATTACAATAATCCTAATAAAATTATTTATTATAACAATTATAAGTAACATAGATTATATTAAAGAATAAGAATATTAAATTTTCTTGATTATAGTTGTTTATAACTATCTATAATTGTATAAAGAATTAAGATGTTATATAAACTAAAGTAATAATATTATTTTTCAATTAATAATCAATTGGCCACTATTAAACCAAAATTTAAATTCTTCAAAAGTCGGTTTATTCTTAGCATAGTCTTTTTCAGTCATTATATCAAGTTGAAAGAGAATATAATTAATCTTTTTAACTGATTTACTAGACGTATCTATATTATCATTCTCTACCATTTTTCTAGAGTTTTCTCGTAAAGTAACTGGAAGATTATTCCACCATTCTTCAAAGGTTCTTCTTTTCTGTTGCATAATAATTTACATTAATTTTTATAGTCTTAAACTTGGTTATTATAAAAGTTATATGCCTATAATGATTTTCTTTAGTATTTAGACTATATGGTTGTTAATGTTATTGAATATTATATTGATTTTTATTTATCCAGATATACATTTTATACGTGCTATTGTAATTTTATTAATGAATATAATAGTAAAATAAAATTGATGATTATTTATCACGATTTAAATAACCATTAAATAAGACAATAATTTTATATAAATAAATTGCAATAATGATGTACACTAACTCGTTTATCTAATTTGGTAACTTCACTAAACAATAAACTCAAGCTAATAATAGATCCCTTACTATAAAATAAGATTTTCCTATAGGATATAGTATGTCAATATAGGCCTTTGGTATATCTATCGATAATGTTAATTAATTTCTTATACGTTATTATTATAGCCTCTAAATATCATCTTGTCTTGGCTCTAAAGAATACTACTATACATTTTTAATTTTTTAGAGCCAAGAAAAATCAATATTTCCATTCTGTAGACACTGTACTCTTTTCCCTATTTGTGATTATAATATTTGAAATTCTATACATTGCATAATTACAAATTATTTTCATGACGTAAATAGAACCTTACTCCTAATTTACTATTTTCTTATTGTTTATTATTTAGATACTCAAGATCTATAATGATTATAATTTTGAACAATTTCATATATAGTTCCTGTAAATAATCTTTTATTAATGTCAACTTGATATTTGATTAATGTATAAAGACTATTAATTAAAATATTTCATTTTTGTAAACCTTATTTGTTTCATGGATCGAATAACTAAATCTTTCAGTATTATTGGTTGTTGCAGTAGTATAAATAAGACTATAATTAAGGTATTATTACCATTTTTACTTTCTCTATTAGGAAAAAACATTCTTTAATTCATTCATGTTAATTGTTATTATAAATGCAGACAAACCTCATAGATAGCCTTATAGTCAAACCAAATACCAAGATTCGCCTAAGTGATTGGAATCCCACTTATTTAGGAAGAATAGATAAGGAAGAAGCCGAGAGAATGCTAAACCAAAGCCTAATGAATCAGATGTCTAATCTGCAATACAAGCTTTTTGCAAATAAAAGTCAATCATTGCTAATCATTTTACAAGGGATATCTGCAGCTGGCAAAGATAGTACTATAAGAAATGTAATGAGTGCTT